>CP002161.1 GCA_000147015.1 Candidatus Zinderia insecticola CARI | reverse complement strand
ATTAAATTTAAAATGTTAAAAATAAGATTATCAAGAAAAGGAAAAAAAAAATTACCATTTTTTAATATAATTATAATAAATTCTAGAAATTCTAGAAATGGTAAATATATAGAAAAAATAGGATATTATGATCCTATAAATAAAAAAAAATTTAATTTATTAAAAAATAGATTAGATTTTTGAATAAAATTAGGAGCAAAAACTACAAAAAGTACAAAAAAAATAATAAAATTTATTATTAAAAAAAATGAATTTAATAAATAAAATTGAAAAAAAAAAAATTTTAAAAAAAAAATTTCCATATTTTGATTCTGGTGATATAATTTCAATTAATTTAAATATTTTTGAAAATTTTAAAAAAAAAAATCAAATATTTCAAGGTTTAGTAATATCAAGAAAAAATAAAGGAATAAATACAAGTTTTACTTTAATTAAATTTTCTTATGGAACATGAATAAAAAGAATATTTAAATTATATTCTTATACAATAAATAATATTAAAATTTTAAAAAAATTAAAAAAAAAAAAAAAATCAAAATTATATTATTTAATTAAAAAAAAAATTAATTTTTAAAATAATAAAAATTATCTATTATTAAAAATAAAAAAAAAAAAAATAAATATTTTATAGAAAAAATAAAATTTAAATAATAAATATATTTTTTATAATAAAAACATAATTTATAAATAATAAAAAAAAATACAATATTTAAAATAAAAATTAAAAAAAAATAAATTTTATTTGCAAAATTAAAAATAAAAATTAAAAAAGTAAATAATATTAATAAAATAGAATAAAATAATATATATTTTCTTGTTATTTTTTTTCCATATATTTTAGGTAACATATAAAGATTAGAATTTTTGTAATCTTTATAAAAATATAAAGATAAACTTCAGAAATGAGGTGGAGTTCATAAGAATATTATTATACAAAAAAAAATTATTTTTAAATTTATTTTACTAGAAACAATAAAACATGATAAAATTGGTAATAATGCACCAGATATACCTCCTAAAACAACATTATATATAGTATAAGGTTTAATAAATTTTGTATATATTATTGAATAAAATATAAATATAAAAAATGTTAAAAAAGTTGTTTTAAAATTAACAAATTTATATAATATAATAATTCCTAAAAATAAAAATATTATTAAAATTAATATTATAATATTAATATTAATTTTTTTTTTGACTAATACTCTATTTTTTGTTCTATTCATTTTTTTATCTATATTACGTTCTAAAATATTATTTATTATAAAAGAACTACTGGATAAAAAAAATATTCCTATTATAGAAAAAAATATTTTTATAAAATTTTTATTATAATTATTTGTTAAAATTATAACAGATAATATGCAAAATATTATAAATATATTTATTTTAAATTTAATTAAATTTAGAATATTTTTAAAAAATTTATACATTTTTTATGATTAAAAATATTAGTTTTGAATTTTTTTCACCTAAAAATAAATTAGGATATAAAAAATTAAGAATAAATAAAATAAAATTATTAAAATTTAGTCCTATTTTTATTTCTTTAACATTTAAAAATTATAATAAAAGTCAAAATTATTCATTAAATAATTCTTTAAAAATATTTAGAGAAGGTGATAATTTAATACCTCATCTAATAAATTTTGTTAAATCTAAAAATTTATTATTAAATTTATTAAAAATTTATAAATTTATTAATATAAAAAATTTTATTATTTTAAGAGGGGATATTTCTTTTGGTTTCTTTAATAAAAATAATATTAATAAAAATATTTTTAAATTTATAAAAAATAAAAATAATATAATAAAATTTGCTTCTTCATATTTAAATAAACATTTTAATTCTAATTCATTTAATGAAGATATAGAATATGGAATGAAAAAAATTTTAAATAATACAAAATTTCTAATTACACAATATTTTTATAATATTAATAATTATTTAAGTTATATAGATAAAATATATAAATTTAATAAAGAAATTGAAATAATTCCTGGTATAATGCCTATATTTAATTCCAAAAAAATAATTAATTTTTCTAAAGAATATAATAATGAAATTTATAAAAACAATTTATTAAATTTAAATAATTATAAAAATAATAAAAAATCGTATAATTTATTTAATATAAATAATACTATAAATTTATGTAATATATTAATAAATAATGGTATAAAAAAATTACATTTTTATACTTTAAATAAATTTAAAATAATAAATAAAATAATAAAAAATTTAAAATAAATATTTTAAATATTTATAATTATTTAAATATCTTAAATTTAATTTATTTGATAATAAGAATAATAAAAGATTTAATTTAATGTCAATTTCTCATATAATAGGAATGCCAAGAATTGGCGAAAATAGAGAAATTAAATTTGCAATTGAATCATTTTGAAATAAAAAATATAACGAAAATGATTTAAAATATATATTTAATAAAATATGTTTAAAAAATTGAAATTTACAAAGTTATTATAATATTTCGTATATTACAGTAGGAGATTTTTGTTTATATGATCATGTATTAAATATGTTAACAATATTAGGTGCAATTCCAACTAGATTTAATTTTAATACTAAAAATATAAATTATAAAAAATATTTTCAAATGGCAAGAGGTAATAAAAATAATAAACCAATGGAAATGACAAAATGATTTAATACTAATTATCATTATTTAGTACCAGAATGAACTAAAAATATTAAATTTAAAAATGGAAAATATAATTGATTATTAAATAATATAAGAAAAGCTAAATCAATATATAAAAATATAAAAGTAACAATTATAGGTCCATTAACTTTATTATATTTAGGAAAAAAAAAAGGAAACTTAAAAAATAAGTTATTTTTATTAAAAAAAATTATAAATGGTTATAAAATATTATTGTTAAAAATAAAAAAAGAGGGTATAAATATTATTCAAATTGAAGAACCTATTTTAACTTTAAAATTAAAAAAAGAATGATTAATTGCTTTTAAAAAAGTATATAAAGAATTTAAAAAAATAAATATAAATATTTTATTAGTAACATATTTTGAAGAATTAAAAAATTATAATTTAATTAAAAAATTACCTATTTATGGAATACATATAGATATTATAAATAATAATTTTAAAAATATTGGAAAATTTTTAAATATATGATCAAATAAAAAAATAATTTCTATAGGAATAATAAATGGTAGAAATATATGAAAAACAAATATAATAAAAAAAATATTAAAATTAAAAAAATTAAGTATTAAATATAAAAATAATTTATGAATTTCTTCAAGTTGTTCATTTTTACATATTCCTTTAAATTTAAAAAATGAATTTTTAATTGATAATGAAATAAAAAAATGATTATCTTTTGCAAAACAAAAAATAAAAGAAATTAAATATATAAGTGACTTTTTAAAAAATAATATAAAATTATCTAATAAATATATTTACAAAAATTTAATATCTATAAATAATAAAAAAAAATCTTTTAAAAATAAAAATAAATTAGTTGAAAAAGAATTTAAAATAATAAAAAAAAAAAAATATAATAGATTTTCTAGTTTTAAAAATAGAAAAAAAAAACAATTTAAAAAATATAATTTACCTATATTTCCAACTACATTAATTGGATCTTTTCCACAAACAAAAGAAATAAGAAATTTAAGATTTTTATTTAAAAATAAAAAAATAAATTATTTAAATTATTTAAATAAAATAAGAAATGAAATTAAATTAAATATAAATTTACAAGAAAAATTAAATTTAGATGTATTAGTACATGGTGAACCAGAAAGAAACGATATGGTAGAATATTTTGGTGAACAATTATGAGGGTTTGAATTTACTTCTAATGGTTGGGTGCAAAGTTATGGTACAAGATGTGTGAAACCACCTATTATATATGGAGATATTTATAGACCTAATTCTATTACAAAAAATATTTCTAAATTTTCACAAAGTTTAACTTTAAAACCTGTTAAAGGAATGTTAACAGGTCCTATTACTATGATTAAATGATCATTTACAAGAAATGATCAAAAAATTAAATATACTGCTATACAAATGTCTATTGCTTTAAAAAAAGAAGTTTATGATTTGAAAAAAAATGGAATTAAAATAATACAAATTGATGAACCTGCTTTTAAAGAAGGTTTACCTATTAAAAAAAGAGAGAGAAAAAAATATTTAAAAATTGCTGTTAAATGTTTTAAAATATCTTGTGGTAATATAGAAGATGAAATACAGATTCATACTCATATGTGTTATTCTAAATTTAATAATATATTAAAATATATTTCAAAAATGAATGCTGATGTTATAACTATAGAAACATCTCGTTCAAATATGAATATTTTAAATAATTTTAAAAAATTTAAATATTCTAATGATATAGGCCCAGGTATTTATGATATACATAGTCCTAAAATACCTAATATTATAGATATTGTAAAATTAATAAAAAAAACATATAAAGTTATAAATTATAAAAAAATATGAATAAATCCAGATTGTGGTTTAAAAACTAGAAATTGAAAAGAAACAATTGAATCTTTAAAAAATATGGTTATAGCATGTAAAATTATTAGAAAAAATTTATTAAAATAGTAATACGAATAAAATCGTATTACTTATAAAAATATGAAAATTATTTTTATATATTAATATGTAAATATTTTATTAATTATTAATTTATATTTTTAAAATTATATATTTTTAATTTTTTAATATGAATTTTAATTTTTATTATTTTATTTTTTATTTATATTTGTTAATCTTATATCTTTATTTTTAATTTTTGTATTATATTTTATATAATTTAATTCTTCAAATATTACATCATAAATTTTATTTTTCTTTTTTAATATAATAAAATATATTAATATTTTAATTATTATTAATTTATATTTTTTAAAAATTTTATAACTTTCTAATTTTATTATTTTATTTAATCTTAATTTTAATACTAATTTTGATTGTATAACTGAAATTTTGTATTTTTTTGTATAAGGTATTTTTATTTTCTTTTTTATATTTTTAATATATTTCTTATTTTTTTTATTAAAATTTATTATTTTTAATTTTATAAATAATTTTCAATTATTTGATGTTATATTTTTTATAGCCTCAATATTATTTTTTGATTTTTTGACTATTTTTATAAATTTATTTATATTATTTATTACTACTACAAAACCTTCTAATAAATATTTTTTTTTTTTTAATTTTTTTAATATAAATTTTAATTTTTTAATTATTAATTTTTTTCTATATTTTATAAAATATATTAATATTTTTTTTAAATTTAATTTTTTAGGAATATTTTTTATTAAGGCAATAATATTAATATTTATTGTATGTTGTAAAGAAGTTTTTTTAAATAAAATTTTTAAAATTTTATTTTTATTTAAATTTTTCTTTAATTCTATTACTATTCTAATTCCTAATTTATTTGATTCATCTTTTAAATTATTAATAAAATTTATTTTTTTATTTTTTATTAATTTTATTATTTGTTCTAATATTTTTTTTTTATTTATTTGATAAGGTATTTCTGTTATAATAATATTAGTTTTTTTATTTATTTTTTCAAAAATAAATTTAGAATTTATTGTAACACTTCCTTTTCCATAATAATATGCATTATGAAGTTTTGATATTTTTATTATATTTCCTCCTGTAGGAAAATCTGGTGCTTTTAAAATTTTAATTAAATCTTTAATTTTACATTCTGAAAATAATAATAAGTATATAGCTGTATTTATAGAATCTGTAAAATTATGTGGAGGTATATTTGTTGACATACCTACAGCTATTCCATAACTACCATTAATTAATAAATTGGGTATTCTACATGGTAATACTAATGGTTCTTTTTCTTTATTATCATAATTATTTATAAATTTAACAGTATTTTTATTTATATCATGAAAAAATTCATTGGATATTTTATTTAATTTACATTCTGTATATCTCATTGCAGCAGCATTATCTCCATCTATAGAACCAAAATTTCCTTGTCCTTTAATTAATGTATATTTTAAAGAAAAATTTTGAGCCATTCTTACTAAAGCATCATATATAGAATTATCTCCATGAGGATGATATTTACCCATTACTTCTCCTACAATTCTTGCACATTTTATAAAATTATTTTTATAATTATTTTTTATTTTATACATAGTATATAATATTCTTCTATGTACTGGTTTTAAACCATCTATTATATCAGGTAATGCTCTATTAGATATTACATTTATTGCATAATTTATATAACTATTACTCATTTCTTCTTCAAGAAATATGAAAAAAATGATTAAAATTTCAAATGATAATTATAAATGAAAAAAAAATAAAATTAATTAAAAATAAGAATAAAAATTTTATAATAAAAATAATGAAAAATTATTTTAATAAATAAATGTCAAATATTTGTATAATAACAAAAAAAAAATTAATAATTGGAAATAAGATTTCTCACTCTAATAAAAAAAATAAAAAAAAATTTTTAGTTAATTTTAAAAAATATAAATTAAAAATTAAAAATAAAATTAAAAAAATAAAAATATCAGTTAAAGCAATAAAATTAATAAAAAAAAATATTATTAAAAATGAAAAAAAAAAAAAATAGAAAAATAATAAAATTAGTTTCTACTTCTGGTAGTAAACATTTTTATACAACAACTAAATCAAAAAAATTAAATTTAAAAAAATTAAATTTAAAAAAATTTGATCCAAAAATAAAAAAACATATAAAATATATTGAAGAAAATATAAAATAAATGACAACTATAAATCAATTAATAAAAAAACCTAGAAAAAAAATTAAAATTAAAACTAAAACTCCAGCATTACAAAAAAATCCCCAAAAAAGAGGAATATGTACAAAAGTATATACAACTACACCTAAAAAACCTAATTCAGCTTTAAGAAAAGTAGCAAAAGTAAAATTAAATAATGGTTTTGAAGTAATATGTTATATAGGAGGAGAAGGACATGAATTACAAGAACATAGTATAGTATTAATAAGAGGAGGAAGAGTTAAAGATTTACCAGGAGTAAGATATCATATTATAAGAGGTGTTTTAGATAATAAAGGAGTTAAAAAAAGAAAAAAATCAAGATCAAAATATGGAGTTAAAAAAAAAAAAAATAAAATTATTAAAAATAATAAAGATGTCAAGAAAAAAAAAATTTAATAAAAGAAAAATAAAACCAGATATTAAATTTAATAATTTAGAAATATCTAAATTTATAAATATATTAATGTTATCTGGTAAAAAAAATAAATCAGAAAAAATAATTTATAAAGCTTTATACTATATAAAATCAAAAAATAAAAATCCAATTAAAATATTTTTAAAAGCAATAGAAAATTGTAAACCATTAGTAGAAATAAAAAATAAAAAAATAGGAGGTTCTAATTATCAAATTCCAGTAGAAGTAAATTTAAATAGAAGAATCAGTTTATCTATGAAATGAATTAAAAAATTTGCTTTAAAAAGAAAAGAAAGATTTACATATATAAAAATAGCAAATGAATTAATAGATGCTTCCGAAAATAAAGGTTCTTCAATAAATAAAAAAATAGAAATATATAAAATGGCCGAATCAAATAAAGCTTTTTCAAATTTTAATTTTTAATTTATTATGAATAATATAAAAATAAATAATTATAGAAATATAGGAATTTCTGCGCATATAGATGCTGGAAAAACTACTCTTACTGAAAGAATTTTATATTTTACAGGTATAAATCATAAATTAGGAGAAGTTCATGATGGTAATACTACAATGGATTGAATGAAACAAGAACAAGAAAGAGGAATAACTATAACTTCAGCTTGCACAACATGTTTTTGAAGTGGTATGAAAAATAATTTTGAAAAAAATAGAATAAATATTATAGATACACCAGGACATGTTGATTTTACAATAGAAGTTGAAAGATCTATGAGAGTATTAGATGGATTATGTATGTTATATTGTGCAGTAGGAGGTGTACAATCTCAATCGGAAACTGTTTGAAAACAAGCAAATAAATATAAAATTCCTAGAATAGCATTTATTAATAAAATGGATAGAATAGGAGCTAATTTTTATAAAGTTTATAAACAAATAAAGAATAAATTAAATTCAAATCCAATTCCTATACAATTACCTATAGGAAAAGAAAATAAATTTAAAGGTATAATAGATTTAATTAAAAAAAAAATTATTTTATGAAAAAATAATACTAATGGTATGAAATATACTGTTAAAAAAGTATCTAAGAAATATAATAAAAAATTAAAAATTTGAAGAAAAAAAATGATTGAATTAATTATAGAAGATTCTGATTATTTATTGAATAAATATTTAGAAAAAAAAAAAATTACAGAAAAAGAAATAAAAAAAGAACTTAGAAAAAAAACAATAGAAGGAAAAATGATCCCTTTATTATGTGGCTCTGCTTTTAAAAATAAATGTATTCAACCTTTATTAGACGCAATATTAGAATATTTACCATCTCCATTAGATATTAAATATATAAAAGGTGTTAATGAAAATAATAAGATTATAAAAAGAAAAATAGATATAAATGAAAGCTTTTCAGCATTAGCATTTAAAATAATGAATGATTCTTTTGTTGGACAACTAATTTTTTTTAGAGTATATTCTGGAAAAATAAAAAGCGGTGATATAATATATAATTCTATTAAAAAAAAAAAAGAAAAATTAGGTAGAATATTACAAATGCATGCAAATCAAAGAAAAGAAATAAAAAAAGTTAAAGCAGGAGATATTGCCGCTGCAATTGGTTTAAAAGATATAAATACAGGTGATACTTTATGTGATTTTAAAAATCCAATAATTTTAGAAAAAATAAAATTTCCAGAAACAGTTATTTCTCAATCTATAGAAGTTTCTTCAAAATCAGAACAAGAAAAATTAAACATAGCTTTAAATAAATTAATACAAGAAGATCCATCTTTTAATACTAGATTTGATAATGAATCAGGACAAACAATAATTTCTGGAATGGGTGAATTGCATTTAGAAATTATAATAGATAGAATTAAAAGAGAATATAATATAAATGTTAAAATAGGAAAACCTCAAGTTGCATATAGAGAAACTATAAGTAAAATATGTGAAAAAGCTGAAGGTAAATTTATTAAACAATCAGGAGGAAGAGGACAATATGGTCATGTTATATTAAAATTAGAACCTTTAAAAAAAGGTATGGGATTTAAATTTGTAAATTCTATAAAAGGTGGAGCAATTCCTAAAGAATTTATTTCTCCTATAGAAAAAGGAATTTTAGAATCTTTAAATTCAGGAATATTATTAGGTTATAAAGTTGTAGATATTAAAGTAAATTTAATATATGGTTCGTATCATGAAGTTGATTCTTCAGAAAATGCATTTAAAATAGCAGCATCTATTGCTTTTAAAAAAGGATGTTTAATGTCTAAACCTATAGTATTAGAACCAATAATGTATATGGAAGTTGAAACACCAGAAATATACGCTGGTAATGTAATATCAGAAATTTCTTCAAGAAGAGGTATTATTTTAGATATGCAAGAAGTATCTAATAATTTATGTAAATTAATAAAAATAAAAATACCTTTATCAGAAACTTTTGGTTATTCTACTTCATTAAGATCTAATACTCAAGGTAGAGCTAATTATACAATGAATTTTTTAGAATATTCTAAATTACCTAAAAATATATTAGATAAAATTATAAAAATAAAAAAATAATTTTAAAATAAATTAAAATGTCTAAAATAAAATATGAAAGAAACAAACCTCATATAAATATAGGTACTATTGGGCATGTTGATCATGGTAAAACTACATTAACATCTGCTATTACAATGGTATTATCTAAAAAATATGGAGGTGAAGCTAAAGCTTATGATCAAATAGATGCTGCTCCAGAAGAAAAAGCTAGAGGTATAACAATAAATACAGCACATGTTGAATATGAAACAGAAAAAAGACATTATGCTCATGTTGATTGTCCAGGACATGCGGACTATATTAAAAATATGATAACTGGTGCTGCTCAAATGGATGGTGCTATATTAGTTTGTTCTGCTGTAGATGGTCCAATGCCTCAAACTAGAGAACATATATTATTATCTAGACAAGTTGGTGTACCATATATAGTAGTTTATTTAAATAAAACAGATTTAGTTGATGATAATGAATTAATAGAATTAGTAGAAATGGAAATAAGAGAATTATTAACAAAATATGATTTTCCAGGTGATAAAATACCTATAATAAGAGGTTCAGCAAAATTAGCTGTAGAAGGAAATAAAAATGAATTAGGTGAAAAATCAATATTAAAATTAGCAAAAGCTATTGATAATTATATACCTACACCAAAAAGAATAACAGAAGGATCATTTTTAATGCCTGTAGAAGATGTATTTTCTATTTCTGGAAGAGGTACTGTTGTTACAGGAAGAATAGAAAGAGGTTTAATAAAAATAGGTGAAGAAATAGAAATTGTAGGTATAAAAGAAACAAAAAAAACTATTTGTACTGGTATAGAAATGTTTAGAAAACTATTAGATCAAGGAGAAGCAGGAGATAATGTTGGTATTTTATTAAGAGGTATAAAAAGAGAAGAAGTAGAAAGAGGACAAGTATTAGTAAAACCTAATTCTATTAAACCTTATAAAAAATTTACTGCAAAAATATATGTTTTATCAAAAGAAGAAGGAGGAAGACATACTCCTTTTTTTAATAATTATAGACCTCAATTTTATTTTAGAACTACTGATGTAACAGGTATAATAGAATTACAAAAAGATAAAGAAATGGTATTACCTGGAGATAATGTTATTATTAATTCTACTTTAATTTCTCCTATTGCTATGGAAGAAGGATTAAGATTTGCTATTAGAGAAGGAGGAAAAACAGTTGGAGCTGGTATAGTTACTAAAATAATAGAATAATATGTTATTTTCAAAAAATAAATATTTATTAAAAATTAAATCTTTTAATTTTAAAATAATAAAAAAATATATAATAGAATTAAAAAAAATTTTAAAATTTAATAATATAATTTTAATTAGTGAAGTATTCCTTCCTACAAAAATAGAAAGATTTAATTTATTAAGGTCACCGCATATTGATAAAAAATCTAGAGATCAATTAGAAATTAGAACTCATAAAAGATTTTTATATATATTAAATAATAAAAAAATAAATATTTTAAATATCATTAAAAATTTAAATTTAAATTTTACTGGTTTAGAAATAAAATTAAAATTAATATAAAATGATAGGAAAAAAAATAGGTATGTCTTGTTTATATAATAAAAATGGTTCTATGATACCAGTTACTATAATTGATGTTTCAAATAATTTTGTAACTCAAATAAAAAATATTAAAAAAGATAAATATTTTTCTATACAAATTTCATATGGAAAAAATAAAATTTCTTCTAATATGAAAAAACCTTTAATAGGGCATTTTTATAAATCTAAAACAAAATATAATTATATTATAAAAGAATTTAAAAATAAAAGATATTCTAAATTTAATTTAGGAGAAAGAATAAAAATTAATATATTTAATTTAAATCAAAAAGTAAGTATAAAAGGAAAATCTATAGGTAAAGGTTTTTCAGGAACTATTAAAAGGCATAATTTTTCTTCAGGAAGAGCAAGTCATGGTAATTCTAGATCTCATAAATCTCCAGGTTCAGTTGGAATGTGTCAAGATCCTGGTAGAGTTTTTAAAGGAAAGAAAATGTGTGGTCAACTTGGAAATAAAAATTGTACTATTAGAAATTTAGAAATATTAAAAATAGATAATAAAAATAATTTATTATGAATTAAAGGATCTATACCGGGATTTAAAAACAATTTTGTTTTTATATATTAAAAAATGAAATTAAAAATTTTAAATATAAAAAAAAAAAAAAAATATAATATAAAAGTATTAAATAATATATTTAATTATCCATATAATTTATCTTTAATACATCAAGTTATAATTTCTTATTTATCAAATAATAGAAAAATTATTAGTAAACAAAAAAATAGATCAGAAGTAAAACATAATAAAAAAAAATTATGAAAACAAAAAGGTACAGGTAGAGCAAGAGTTGGTAATATATCTTCTCCTTTATGAAGAGGAGGTGGTAAAATATTTCCTAATACTTCTAATGAAAATTATAGAAAAAAAATTAATAAAAAAATGTATAAAATTTCTATAAGTTCAATATTATCTCAATTAAATAGAGAAAATAGATTATTAATATTAAATAATTTTTTAATTGATAATTTTAAAACAAAAAATATTTTAAAAAAAATAAATAAAATTACATATAAAAAATCATCATTGTTTATTTTAGATAAATTAAATTTTAATATTTTATATTCTTTTAAAAATTTATATAATATTTTTTTTATATATATTAATAAAATAAATCCTATTTCTTTAATAAATTTTCAAAAAATAATTTTAATGGAAAATACTTTATATAAAATTCAAAAATGATTAAATATTTAAAATGATTAATTTTTTAAAAAATAATAATTTAATTAGTATTTTTAAAAAAAAAATTAAAACTGAAAAAACAACTTTTTTAAATGAAAATTTTAAAAAAATAACTTTTTTAATATAAATAAAAAATATAATAAAAAAATAATAAAAGAATTTTTAAAATTTAAATTTAATATAAATATAAAATCAATAAATATTATTAATAAAAAAGGTAAAGTTAAAAAAAATTATTTTAAAAATAATTTAATAAAAAAAAAAAATTTTAAAAAAGTTATATTAACTTTTAAAGATAATGAAAGTATATTTAATTTTTTGAAAAATATTAAAAAAATATGATAATTTATAAACCTAAACCTACTTCACCAGGAAGAAGAAATGTTATTAAGATTTTAAATAAAAATTTATATAAAGGAAGACCATTATCTATTTTATTAAAAAAAAAAAAAAAAAAATCTGGCAGAAATAATATGGGAAGAATAACAACAAGACATAAAGGAGGTCAACATAAAAGATATTATAGAATTATAGATTTTAAAAGAAATGAATATGGAATAAAAGGTTATGTAAAAAGAATAGAATATGATCCTAATAGAAATTGTAATATAGCTTTAATTTATTATTTAAATGGAAAAAAAAAATATATTTTACATCCTAAAAATTTAAATATAAATGATGAAATTATTAGTAATTATAAAACTCCTATTAAAATAGGAAATAATTTATTAATAAAAAATATACCCTTAGGTACTTTAATACATTGTTTAGAATTATTACCATTTAAAGGAGCACAAATAGCAAGAAGTGCTGGTTCTAGTGCTTTAATAATATCTAGAGAAAAAAAATATACTCAAGTTCGTTTAAAATCTAATGAAATAAGAAGAATAAATAATAATTGTTTTGCTACTATAGGTGAAATAGGTAATGAAAAACATAATTTAATAAAACTTGGAAAAGCAGGAATAAAAAGAAATTTAGGAATAAGACCTACTGTTAGAGGTGTTGCTATGAATCCTATTGATCATCCTCATGGTGGTGGTGAAGGTAGAACATCTGGTGGTAGACATCCAGTAACTCCTTGAGGAAAAAAAACCAAAGGTAAAAAAACAAGAAATAAAAAAAAAATTTCTAATAATATGATTATAAATAATAAAAATGACAAAATCTTTTAAAAAAGGAATTTATTGTAATTATAAATTAATAAAAAAAGTAAAAAATAATTTTAATGAAAAGGTAATTATAAAAACATGATCTAGAAGTTCTACTATAATTCCTGATTTTATAGGAGTTACTTTTTTAGTACATAATGGTAAAAAACATATAGCAGTTTATATAACAGAAAATATGGTGGGACATAAATTAGGAGAATTTTCTCCTACTCGTATTTTTAGAGGTCATTCAATACAAAAAAAAGATAAAAAAAATATAAAAAAATAAAATGGAAATAAAAACTAAATTATTAAATGCAAGAATTTCTGCTTTTAAAATAAGATCTTTAATTAATTTAATAAGAAATGAATATTTATTAAATGCTATAAATATTTTAAAATTTATAAATAAAAAAGGTTCTTATATATTATTAAAATTACTTAAAAATATTGTTAATAATGTAAAAAATAAAAATTTAAAAAATTTAATTAAATTAAAAATATATAAAATAAGTGCTGAAAAAGGTAAAATAATAAAAAAAATTTTTTATAGAGCTAAAGGAAGAAGTGATTTTATACATAAAAGATTTTCAAATATTTTTATTTATTTAAAATAAATGGGACAAAAAATTAATCCTATATGTTTTCGTTTATCTATAAATAAAAATTGAAAATCTTCTTGATGTTCTAATAAAAAAAATTTTTCCAAATTTTTAAAAATAGATATTTTAATACGTTCTTATATTAAAAATAATTTAGATAAGTATTTAATAAATGATATAATAATAGAACATTATAATAATAAAATATTAACAAAAATATTTACTTGTTCTCAAAAATTATTTAAAAAAAATAATATTGAAAAATTAGAAAGTAATATAAATAAAAATATTTTTATAAATAAAAAAATATTTTTAATAAAAATAAAATCTTCAAAATTAAATGCACAATATATAGCAAATTCTATATCATTAAAATTAAAAAAAAGAATTTTATTTAGAAAAATTATGAAAAAATATATATTAAAATTAAATAATAATATAAAAGGAATAAAAATAATGCTTTCTGGTAGATTAAATGGAATAGAAATTGCAAGAAAAGAATGGTATTCTTTAGGAAAAGTTCCTTTACATAAATTATCTGCAAATATAGATTATGGTTTTAGTGAAGCTAAAACTAATTATGGAATTATAAGTTCTAAAGTTTGAATATATAAAAAATAATAATTTATTTATGTTACAACCAAAAAAAACAAAATATAGAAAACAACAAAAAGGAAGAAATAAAGGAATTTCTCATCAGAAAGGAACAAATATTTCTTTTGGTAAATTTGGAATTAAATCAATAAGTAGAGGTCGTTTAAATTCAAAACAAATAGAATCAGCAAGAAAAGTTATAACAAGAAATATGAAAAAAGGTGGTAAAATATGAATTAGAATTTTTCCTGATAAACCAATAACAAAAAAACCTCCTGAAGTAAGAATGGGAAATGGTAAAGGAAATATAGAATTTTATGTTTTTGAAGTAAAACCAGGTAGAATTTTATATGAATTTGATGGTGTTAATGAAAAAATTGCTTTTAAAATTTTTAAATTAGCTTCTTCTAAATTACCTTTGTCTACTATATTTATTAAAAATAATGAATAAAAATAAAAATAAAAAAATTTTTTTTGGTAAAGTTTTATCTATTAAAAATAAAAAAACTATAATTGTTTTAGTAAAAATTCTTAAAAAACATTATTTATATAAAAAATTTTTTTTTAAAAAAAAAAAAATTTTAGTTCACGACGAATATGAAATTGCTAAATTAAATAATATTGTTAGTTTTATTTCATGTAAACCTATTTCTAAAAAAAAATTTTGAATTTTAAAAGATATAATAAATAATGATACAAAATCAAACTAAATTAAATGTTTCTGATAATACTGGAGCTAAAATAGCTTTATGTATTAAAGTTTTAGGAGGTTCTAAAAAAAGATATGCTAATATAGGAGATTTAATTAAAGTAACTATAAAAGAATGTAATTCTAAAAGTAAAATAAAAAAAGGTGAAATATATAATTCTTTAGTTATAAGAACTATTAAAGGTATAAAAAGAAATGATGGTTCTTTAATAAAATTTAATAATAATTCTATAATATTATTAGATAATAAATTAGAAATTTTAGGTACTAGAATTTTTGGTCCTATTACTAGAGAAATAAAAAATAAAAAATTTGATAAATTAATTTCATTAGCACAAGAAGTTTTATAAATGAAAAAAATAAGAAAAAATGATGAAGTAATAATTATATGTGGTAAAGATAAAGGAAAAATTGGTTTTATAAAAAAAATTGTAAATAAAAATTATGTTAAAATATATAATTTAAATGTTTTTAAAAAAAATCAAAAATTAAATTTAAATAAAAAAAAAAAAGGAGGAATTATAAATAAAATTATGCCTATTCATATTTCTAATATTTCTTTATATAATAATAATATAAAAAAAAAAGATAAATGTTATATTAGTATATTAAATAATAAAAAAATAAGAATTTATAAATTAAACAATAAAATAATATAAATGTCTAGATTAGAAAAACTTTATAAAAAAAAAATAATATTTAATATAATAAAAAATAGATCTTTAAATTGTATAATGCAAGTTCCAAAAATAATTAAAATAATTTTAAGTATTAGAATATCTAGTAATGAAAATAATAAAATTAATATTGAAAAAGTTTTTAAAAATTTGAAAAAAATAAGTAATCAAAAACCAATTTTAATTAAAACAAAAAAGTCTATTTCTAATTTTAAAATAAAAAAAAATCAAATTGTAGGAATAAAAGTTACTTTAAGAAAAAAAAATATGTATAATTTTCTTGATAAATTAATTAGTTTAGTTTTACCTAGAGTAAGAGACTTTAGAGGTATTTCATATAAATCTTTTGATAAAAATGGAAATATAAATATAGGTATAGAGGAGCAAATAATATTTCCTGAAATAAATTATGAGGATTTAACTAATAATAAAGGAATGAATATAAATATTGTTATTAATTCTAATAATATAGAAATTTCAAAATTATTATTATTAAATTTTAAATTTCCAATTATATAATATAAATATGTCTAAATTATCTATAATAAATAGAGAAAAAAAAAGAGAATTATTAATATTAAAATATAAAGAAATAAGAAATAATTTAAAAAAAAACATAAAAAATGAAAAAAATATTAAAAAAAAGTATAATCTTATTAAAAAGTTACAAAATTTACCTAGAAATTCAAATCCTACTAGAAAAAGAAATAGATGTTTTTTGACAGGAAGATCTAGAGGATATTTTAGAAGATTTGGTTTAAGTAGAATAAAAATAAGAGAAATGGCTATTAAAGGAGAAATTCCAGGAATAATTAAAGCTAGTTGATAAAATATGAATTTAAGTGATCCTATAGCTGATATGTTTACAAGAATAAGAAATGCTCAAATTGTTAAAAAAAATATAGTATGAATTCCTTATTCTAAAATAAAAAAAAATATATTAATTATTTTTAAAAAAGAAGGTTATATATATAATTTTAAACATATAAAAAATATTTTAGAAGTTAAATTAAAATATTATTTTAATAAACCTGTAATTAAAAAGATAAAAAGAATTTCTAAACCAGGTTTAAGAATTTATAAAAAAAAAAATAATATTCCTTATATTATAAATGGTTTAGGAACAGTTATTTTATCAACTTCAAAAGGATTATTAACAGATAAACAAGCAAGAAAAAATAATATAGGAGGTGAATTAATATGTTATATTTATTAAAAAAATGTCACGTATTGGCAAAAAAAATATATATTATAATAAATTAATAAAAATAAAAATAAATAAAAATAAAATAAAAATAAAAGGTCCTTTAGGAAAGTTGAATTTTTTTTATTCTCGTTTTATATTAATAAAAAAAAATAAAAATTATATAATTATTAAAACTAAATTAAATAATAAATTTTCTAAATCTTTATATGGTACAACAAGATCAATTATAAATAATATGGTAATAGGTGTTCTAAAAGGTTTTAAAAAAAAATTAATTATATATGGAATAGGTTATAAAATTAATATTAATAAAAATATAGCAGAATTATATTTAGGTTATTCTCACATAATATATTATAATATACCTAAAAATATAAACTTATTAATTAATAATAATAAAATTACAATTAAAGGTATAGATAAATATAAAATAGGTGAAGTAGCAGATAAATTAAGAAAATATAAATTACCAGAAGTTTATAAGGGTAAGGGTATAAGATATTTTAATGAAAATATAATATTAAAAGAAAAAAAAAAAAAATAAATTATGAAAAGAAATATAAAATTAAAAATACATAAAAGTAATAAATATTTATATATTATTTTAATTAATTGTTATAATAATAAAATTATTACTTCTTATACTAATTTAAATAAAGAAATAAAAATTTTAAATAATAAACTTAAATTAAATTCTATTTTTTTATTATCTAAAAAAATTTTTAAAGATCTTTTAAAAAGAAAAATAAAAATAATAATTTTTGATAGAAATAAATTTAAATATCATGGTAAAATAAAGTTTTTATCTAATTTATTAAGAAAATTTGGATTAATTTTTTAATTAAATAATGAAAAAAGAAAAATGATTTGAAAAATTAATTTCAATTAGAAGAGTTACTAAAGTTATAAAAGGTAGAAGAATAATGGCATTTTCAGTTTTAGCAATAATAGGTAATAAAAATGGTAAAATAGGATTAGCAAAAAGTAAATCAAAGGAAATTTCTTTAGCGTTTCAAAAGGCTATATTTAAAGCAAAAAAAAAAATAATATATATAAAAATTATTAATGGAACTTTATATCATGAAATTATAGGTAAATATGGAGCTTCTTCTATTTTTATATCTCCAGCTAAAGAAGGAACAGGAATAATATCTGGTAAATCTTCAAAAGCAGTTTTTGATGTTTTAGGTATTAAAAATATTATTTCAAAATCATATGGCTCTACTAATCCTTATAATATTGTTAAAGCTACTTTAAATGGTTTATGTAATATTAATAATCCCTCTTATATTTTTAATAAGAAAAAATAAAAATGAAAAAAAAAATTAAAATTAAATTAATAAAAAGTTTAATAGGTATAAATAAAAAACATAGGTTAATTTTAAATAGTTTAAAATTAAATAATTTAAATTCTATTTTAATATTTAATTATAATAATTATATTATAGGAATAATAAAAAAAATTTTTTATTTATTAAAAATTTATTTCTAATATATGTACTTAAATAAAATTAAAAATTTAAAAAAAAAAAAAAAAAGATTAGGAAGAGGTATAGGTAGTGGTTTTGGTAAAACTTCAGGTAGAGGTCATAAAGGACAAAAATCTAGATCAGGTTATAATATTAAAAAAGGTTTTGAAGGTGGACAAACTCCTCTTTATAAAAGAATACCTAAAATAGGTTTTAAAAAAAAAAAAAATAAAATAAAAATATATAATTCTTTTAAAATAAATAATATTTATAATTTTAAAAAATTTAAAATTTTAAAAAAAATTTATAAATATTTATAAAATATATGAATAATATAAAAAATATTTTATTTTTACCTTTTAAAAACATTGTTTTTATTTTTATATTTACTTTTATTTATATATTTGGTTTAAATATTAAAATTCCATTTTTAGATTATAAAAAATTATCTTTTTTTTATAAAAATAATATAATTAGTTTTTTAAATATATTTTGTATTAATAATTTTTTAAAATTTAATATATTTATTTTTAATATTAATTTTTATATATTAATTATTTTTTTTATAAATTTATTTTTTTTATATTTTAAAAAATATAAAAAAAATAAATTTATAAAATATTTAAATTATATTTTTTATATTATTCAAATTTTACAAATTATTTTATTTTTTAATAAAAATCTTTTTATAAAATTAAAATATAATTTTTTTTATTATAAATTTATAATTTTCATTATTATTTTAAATTCTTATTTAATTTTATCATGAATTATTGAAAATATAAAAAATATTTGTTTAATAAATAGTATATCTTTCATAATATCTATTAACATTTTTTATAATTTTTATAACTTTATTAAAAAAATAATATATTTATATTATAATAAAAATATTTGTTTTTTTTATATATTTTATATATTTATTTGTCTTTTAATAATAATATCTTTAATAATTTTTTTTGAAAAAATATATCAAAAAATTAAAATAAAATATTTAGATAAACAAATTGGTAACAAAATTTATAAATTAAATGATAATTTTATAATATTAAAAATAAATCCTTTAAATAATTTAAGTATTATATTTTCATATTTTTTATATTTTATTTTAAATAAAATTATTTTATTAAATATAGAAAATTTTTTATTTACAATAATATTTTCTTTAATATTTTCTTTTTTAAATTTTATTATTAATTTTAAAATTTTTAATAATAAAAAACTTTTTAATATTTTAAACAAAAATTCTGGTTATATTTTAGGTATAAAAAGAGGAAAAAATATGATAAATTATATTAATAAAATTCAAAATAATCTTTTTATTTTAAATTTATTTTTTACAAATTTATTAATTTTGATACCTCATTTTTTATTTATATTTTTAAAATTTCCTATATATTTTAATGGAATTTCTTTAATTATTGTTATTAATTTTATTTTTGAAATTTTTGAAAAAATTTTTAAATTTTTTATATTTAAAAAATATAATATTAAAATGAAATAATATGAAAGTTTTAAGTTCTGTAAAAAAAATTTGTAAAGATTGTAAAGTTATTAAAAGAAAGGGTATTGTAAGAATTATATGTAAAAAATTAAAACATAAACAAAAGCAAGGATAAAATGATAATAAGAATAGCAGGTATAAATTTACCTATTAATAAAAATATATATATATCTTTAACAAAAATTTTTGGTATTGGAATAAATATTTCAAAAAAAATTTGCAAAGTAAATAATATTGATATTAATAAAAAAACTAAAAATTTAAATGATAATGAATTATCTAAAATTAGAAAAGAAATATATAAATATTCTATAGAAGGTGAATTAAAAAGAGAAATATTTATAAATATAAAAAGACTTATTGATATTAAATCTTATAGAGGAATAAGACATATTTTAAAATTACCTGTAAGAGGTCAAAGAACTAGAACAAATGCTAAAACATGTAGAAGAAGAAGAAAAAAAAATAAAAAAATATTTTTAAATAAAAATATAAATAAAAAATATGAAAAAAAAAATAAATAAAAAAATATATGTTGTTAAAAAAAAAAATTTTAGTAAAAAAAATAAAAAAAAAAACTTATATTTTGGAATAGCACATATAAACACTACTTATAATAATACTATTATTACAATTACAGATAAAAATGGAAATACAATTTCTTGATCTTCATCTGGAGAATCTGGTTTTAAAGGTTCAAAAAAATCTACATCTTTTGCTGCACAAATTGCTACTAAAAAATTAGGAAAGTCTTTGGTAGAAAGAGGTTTAAAAATATTAATAATAAAAATAAAGGGTCCTGGTATTGGAAGAGAAGTTTGTATAAGAACTTTAAATAATTTAGGTATTAGAATAATACAAATACAAGATATTACTTCTGTACCACATAATGGTTGCAGACAAAGTAAGAAAAGAAGAATATAAAATAAATGGCAAGATATATAGGTAAAAAAAATAAAATTTATAGAAGAAGGATACCAGAATTATTTTTAAATAATTCTGTAATAATAAAGAAAAATAAAAAAAAAATATTTAAAAAAAAAATATTTAATATTAAAAAAAAATCATTTTTATATTCTTCTAATTATAAATTACAATTATTTGAAAAACAAAAAATAAAATATATTTATGGTATTTTAGAAAAACAATTTAGAAATTATTTTAATTTATCAATAAGAAAAAGGGGTAATACCGCAGAAAATTTTATAAAATTATTAGAATCTAGATTAGATAATATTGTTTATCGTATGGGATTTACTAATACAAGATCAGAAGCTAGACAAATAGTATCTCATAAATTTATAAAAGTTAATAACATTATAGTTAATATTCCTTCTTATTTATTAAAAGAAAATGATATTGTTACTTTAAGAAATAAATTTAAAAATAAAAATAATATTAAAAATTATTTAAAATTGTTTAAAAAAATAGGTTTTCCTAATTGAATTAAAGTTAATATAAAAAAATTTGAAGGTATTTATTTAAGAAAACCAAATATTAAAGATATAAATGAAAAAATTAATATTTTTTCTGTTATAGAATTTTTTTCTAAATAAAATTTTTATGAAAATTAATAAATTTATAGAAAAAAAAATAGGAATAAATTATTCTTTATTTTATTTAAAAAATTTAAAAAATGGTATTGCAAATATTATTGCTAATTTTATTAAAAAAATATCTTTAAATCAAATAAAAGGTTTTTGTGTTTATAAAATAATATTTAAAAATATTAAAAATGAAATTTCATATATAAAAGGAATTAAAGAAGATATTATTGATATTGTTTTAAATATTAAAAATGTAATATTTAAAATAAAAAATAATAAAACTACTTTTTTTTTAAAAAATTATTTTTTAGGTCCAATATATGCTTATAATATTAAAACATTAAATAAAAATATTAAAATTTTAAACCCTAGTCATTTAATAGCTAATGCAATTATAAAAACTAAATTAAATATTTTAATAAAAGTTAAAAAAGGAAAGGGTTATATTAATAATAATGAAAAAAAAAAATTTAAATATTATAATAAAGAAAAAAAAAAAATAGTTATATACTTAGATACAAATTATACACCTGTTAAAAAATTTTTTTTTAAAATTAAAAAAAAAATAATAAAAAAAAAATATGAAGATTTAAAAATTTATATAAAAACAAATGGAATTTTAAAACCAAAAAAAATTATTAAAAAATCTTTAAATATATTTATTAAAAAAATAAAAAAGATTAATATTTAATTATAAAATGAAACATAATCATAAATTATCAAAAATAAGTAAAAAAAGTTCTCATAGAATTTTAATGTTTCGTAATATGATTAATTCTTTAATTAAATATGAAACTATTAAAACTACTTTAGTAAAAGCTAAGGCTTTACGACGTTTAATAGAACCTATAATTACTAAAGGAAAAAAAAATACTTTATCAAATATAAGGTATATTTTTAATAAATTAAGAAATAGAATAAATACAAAAAAAATATTTAAAATATTATCTCCTTTTTATAATAAAAGAAATGGAGGTTATATAAAAATATTAAAATTAGGATATAGAAAAAATGATAATGCTCATATTGCATTAATTAAATTTACAGATCGTTAATTAATATAATAATATATTTTCTATTTTAAAATTATAAATATAATATTTTTTAATATATTTTAAATTTATATAAAATATATTACTTTTGATATTATTAAATAACAAATTTATATTATTTTTTATTAATAAATTTTTATTTTTAAATTTAATATATTTTTTTTTTATAATTTTTATTTTTTTTATAAAATTTTCATTTTTATTATTTATATTATTAAAATTAAATATAGGATATTTATAATTAAATATAAATTTATTTCTTTTTTTTTTAAAAAAAAAGAAAGAAATTTTTTTTCAAATTTTTTCTGAAAAAAATGGCATTATTGGATTTATTAATTTTATTATATTTTTTAAAATATTTATTAAATTAAATAAAATTATTTTATTTTTTAATAAATTACTATTTTTTAAATCTTTTTTTACTACTTGAATATAAAAATTACAAAATTCATTTCAAATAAAATTATATATTTTTTTTGAAATTTTATTTATTTTATAATTACTAAAATTTTTTTTTATATTTATAATTAATTTTTGTAATAATGAATTTATATATATATCAAATATTGAATATTTTATAATTTTTAAATTTTTTAGTTTTTTATAAAAAATATAATCATTAAAATTAAAATTATTTTTTTTAAGATTTATTTTGATAAATTTTATCCCGTTTAATAGTTTATTTATAAATTTATAATTTTTATTTATGTATTTTTTTTTAAATATAATGCTATTTTTATATATATTTAAATTAGAAAATGTAAATCTTAATATGTCAGTAAAATATATTTTATTTTTAAAATTTATATTTTTAAATAAATTATTATAACTTATAATATTACCTTTTGATTTAGACATTTTTTTATTATTAGAATCGCATATTAAACCATGTATTATAATTTTTTTAAATGGTATTTTGTTTTTTATATATAAAGTCATAATTATCATTTTAATTATTCAAAAAAAAATTATATCAAAACCAGAAATAATTATATTAAATGGTAAAGAAATTTTCTTTTTTTTAAAATTTTTGTAAAAAAATATAGGAATTAATGAAGAAGAAAATCATGTATCTAATACATTTTTATCTCTATATTTTTTTTTATAATATATAGGTATTCTATGACCTCAAAATATTTGTCTAGAAATACATCATTCTTTCATATTATTTATTCATGAATAAAATGTATTTTTTCAATAATTAGGTATAAATTTTATTTCTCCATTTTTTATTATTTTAAATATTTTTTTTTTATATTTTTTTTTTATTTTTAAAAATCATTGTTTAGTTAACATTTTTAATGGTATAATTCCTGTTTTTTCTATATAAGAAATTTTAGTTAAATATTTTATTTTTTTTTGTATATATTTTTTTTTTATTAAATCTTTTATTATTATTTTTTTAAATTTTTTAATTTTAATATTTTGATATTTTATAGGATTATTTTTATTTAATTTTCCATTATATTTAAAAATACAAATTTTTTTTAAATTATTTTTTTTATAAATTTTATAATCATTAAAATCATGAAATGGTGTTATTTTTAATATTCCTGTACCTAAATTATTTTTTACATAATTACTTTTTATAATACTTATTTTTTTATTTAAAATAGGTATTATAATTTCTATTTTATTTAAAATTAAATTTTTTTTATTTTTAAAAGAAATTGCTAATGCAGTATCTCCAAATAAAGTTTCTGGTTTTGTAGTAAATATTATTATATATTTTTTATTATTTTTATTAAAATAATATCTTATATAATATCCAAATATTTTTTTTCTTTTTTTTTTTATTTCTAAATCAGAAACAACTGTTTTAAATTTATAATCTCAATTTACTAATTTAGATTTTTTATATATTATTTTTTTTTTAAATAATTTTTTAAAAACTTTTTTTATTATTAAATTTATATTTTTATTTAATGTAAAGTATTTATATTTTCAATTTAATAATAATCCTAATTTTAATATTTGGTTAATAATTTTTTTACTTATTATATTTTTTCATATAAAAATTTTTTTTATTATATTTTTTTTATTATATTTCTTTATAAAATTATTTTTTACTATTAATTGAGTAGCTATTCCTGCATGATCTATACCAGGAATAAATATAGTTTTATAACCTAAAAAATATTTATATCTTATTAAAATATCCATTATTGTATGTTCTAAATTATGTCCTATGTGTAATTTTCCTGTTATATTAGGAGGTGGTAATTGTGTTATAAAAATTTTTTTTTTATTTTTATTTTTTCTAAATTTTCATTGTTTAATTCAAAAATTCATTTTTTTCATGTTAAATGTTTTTAATAAATAATGATATTTTTTATTTTAAAAAAAAAATAAAAAAAATATCTAAAAATTTTAGTTATATAAAAAGATATATAAAAGGAAATTTATATAATATAAATGTTCCAATAATTAAAATTTTAAATTATAATTTAAAAAATTATATACCTTATATTTATAATAGTTTATTATATTACATTAAAAATGATTATAATATAAATTTTAATTTAGGTTTACCTCCATTATTAAAAAATTGAATTTTAAACAGAAAAAATATTAATTATAAAAAAAATATAACGCAAATTTATTATGCTAAATTAGGAATTATAAGTTGTGAAATGGAATATATATCAATAAAAGAAAATATATATAAAAAAAAATATATAAAATATTTAAACTTATTAAAAATAATAAATATTAAAAAAAATTTTACTAATAAAAAAATATTAATTAAAAATCCAGAATATATAAGAAAAAAAATATATAAAGGTTTAGCTATAATACCTTGTAATATTAATCATAATCAAATACAACCTATTATTATAGGTAAAAATTTTTTATTTAAAATAAATTTTAATATACAAAATTATAATATAAATTATAATATTTTTAAAAAATTAGAAAAATTAATTATATCAATTAAATTAAATAATAATTTAATAATTTTTTTATATTTTAATAAAAATATTAAAAAAATAAGAAATTTAATTATTAAAAATAATCATATACCTATTGTAACTATACCAATTTATGAAACTTTAGAAAAATGTAATTGAAAAATAAAAAAAATAAATTGAAAAATATTTAAAAAAATAATATTAAAACAATCAATTAATGGAATTGATTGTTTCATTTTTTATTTTGGTTTAACTTTAAAATATATTCCATATTTTATTAAGAAATATAATAATAATATTTCAAGAGAAGGTTCTATAATTTTAAAATGATGTTTTATAAATAATAAAGAATTTTTTTTATTTAAAAAATTTAAAAATATTTGTAAAATAATTAAAAAATATAATGTAAGTTTAATTTTAGGAAATATATTTAAAAAAAATAATTTTTATAATTTAAATAAATTAAAATATTTAGAATTAAAAAAAATATTTAAATTAATAAAAATTTCTTGAAAATATAATATTCAGACTATTATAGAAAAAACAAAAAATATATATTTAAAAAAAAAAATATATAATAAATTTTATTTTCATAAATTAAATCTTTTAGTAATAAATATATTTAACTATAATTATAATATAAATTATTCAATATTATTTTATTACAAATATTTATTAAATTATTTTAATATTAATAAATATTTAAAATTATGAAATATTAAAAATATAAATAATAATTTATTTTTAAATAATTTTTATAATTATAAATATAATTTTAAAATTAACAAAAAATTTAATATATTTTATAATTTTTCTATTTTTAAATTAAATTTTTTATTTAAATAAAATAAAAATAATTAAAAATTATGAATAAAAAAAATATTATTATTAAAAAAAGAAGAAAAAAACTTAAAATTTTAAGGTTAAGTGGTTATTCATATAAAAATAATTTTTGTGTAAAAAATAAATCTTATGATATTATTAAAAAATATAATATTTTAAATAAAATTTATTTAAATTTATTAAATATTAAAGTTTCTTTATCAGGAAGAATAATTTTAAAAAGAATTATGGGAAAAATTTCTTTTTTTAATATAAGAGATTTTTCTAAAAAAAATAAAATAGGTATAATACAATTATATATAAATTTAAATAATATAGGAAATAAAAAATATATAGAAATTAAAAATTATGATTTAGGAGATATAATTGGCATAATTGGAATTTTATTTAAAACAAATACTAATGAATTATCAGTTAATGTAAATAAAATAAAATTAATTACTAAATCTTTAAGACCTTTACCAAATAAAATATATAATAATTTAAATTATAAAAAATATTATAAAAGATATTTAGATTTTATTATGAATTCTGAAAATATGAATATTTTTATTAAAAGAATAATGATTATTAACAAAATAAGATCATTTTTTAAAAAAAATAATTTTTTAGAAGTAGAAACGCCTATTTTACATAATATTCCTGGTGGTGCTGAAGCTATACCATTTATTACTTATCATAATAAATTTTATAAAAAAATGTTTCTTAGAATTTCTCCAGAATTATATTTAAAAAAATTAATTATTGGTGGTTTTGAAAGAATATATGAAATAAACAAAAGCTTTAGAAATGAAGGAATTTCTAGTACTCATAATCCTGAATTTACTATATTAGAATTTTATATTACATATGTTAATTATAAATGAATTATGAAATTTGTTGAAAAATTTATAAAAAATATTATTTATAAAACTAATAAAAATTATATAATAAATTATAAAAATTTTAAAATTAACTTTAAAAAAAAATTTAAAAAATATTCTATTTTACAAGCTATAATAAAATATAAACCTAAATATAAAAATTATTTATTTAATTTTAATTTTTTATATAATAAAATATTAAAAAATAAAAAAAAAATAAATAAGATTAAATTATTTAAATATACTATATTAGAATTACAATATATTTTGTTTGAAATAAAAATTATACCTAAAATAATATTTCCTACTTTTATAATTAATTATCCTTCTTTAAATTCTCCTTTATCTTTAAGAAAAAAAAATAAATTTTTTACAGAACGCTTTGAATTATTTATTTTTAATTTAGAAATAGCTAATGGTTTTACAGAATTAAATGATCCCGAAGATCAAGATATTAGATTTAATAAACAAATATTAGAAAAAAATAAAAAAAATATAAAATATAATTATGATTATGATTACATAAAAGCATTAGAATATGGAATGCCTCCTACTTCTGGTTGTGGTATAGGTATAGATAGATTAGTTATGATATTAAATAATATTAGTAATATTAAAGATATTATATTATTTCCATATATTAAATAATTTTATAATTTAAATTTTATTAATGTTGTTATATATATTTTATAAAATATATAATAATATTTATTTTTTATATATTAATAGATAAAAAATTTGATATTCCTTTATAATTTATAGGTTTTAATTTTAAAATTTTATTTTTTATTATATTTGGTTATTTAAATTATTTATAATTATTTTAATATCTTTTTTAAAAATTTTTTCCTCTTGCTAAAATTTTTAATTTTTCATAAGAATTTTTTATTTTATAATATTTCATTATAGTTTGAATTGGTTAAGACAATATTGCTCAAGATTTTTATTTTTTATTTATTTTTTTATTTATTATATTTTTTAAACCATTTAAAAGTAAAATATAACTATAATTTATTGAAATATTTATATTTTTTAATATAGTAGAATAACTTAAATATCTTTGTAATTTAGAAATTGGTAATTTTTCAAAAAAAAATTTAAATAATGAATTTAATAAAAGTAAATTTCTTTTTAAGTTTTCAAAATTTATTGAATTAACTTTATTGAGAATTAATAATTAATCTATTTTTAAAATATTTTTTTGTTTTAAATATTCTATTGATATATAATGTCATATATTTTTATTTAAATTTATTAATATTATATTAATAAAATGAATTAAATTAAATATTTTAATATATAATCATGCAAATTTATTTGATAATAATTATATTTTAATTTTAATTTTTTTCTATAAATTTTTTAATAAATTTTAATCATTTAAATTTATTATTTATAAAATATTTTGTATTAAAATTTCCAAAATTATTTAATTTTCCTAATATTTTTATATTTAATAATTTTTTTAATTGTATTTTTATTATATAAATAAAAATAGAAAATTCTTTATCTAAACTAATAGGAGTAGTCTTTTACTTATGAATATTTATAACATAATTATTTTTGAATATTTATATGATATAATTATTAATTTATTTATAATTATTTTTAAACTAGGATATATTATTTTTTATTATTTCTTTTATTATTTTAATATAAGTTATATTATTTATATCATCTGATATACATTCAAAATGTATAAATTCAGAATATTTATTTATTTCTTTATTTTTTATTTTATTTTTAATTCAATATTCTATTTATTTTATGTTATATTTTATTATATTTTCTTTTTATTTTTATTGAATCATAATTTTAAAGTTTTTTAAATATATTATTTAAAAATTTATTATTTTTTTATAAATTTTCTTTTTTAAAAAATTTTATATTATATTTTTAAATCATAATATTTCTATTTTTAATCTTTTATATATAAAATAATTTTTATTTAATAAATAATTTCATTTTTTAATTTTCATTTATATTTATTATCTAAAAGTAATATTGTATTTATACTTTTTAACATTTTTTAAAAAAAAATGATTTTATTATTCCGCCAAATAAACAAAATTCTTTATAATAAATAATTATAGATTGACCATTATTTATATTTTTTTGTAAATTTAAAAATTTTATATATATTATTTTTGGAGTTATATTTTTTATTTTACAAAATGAAATTTTTTTTCCATGTTTTATTTTACAATTATATAATATTTTATTAGATAATTTTTTATTTAAAATAAAATTAATTTTTTTTATATATATTTTTTTTATTTTTAAAAAATTATTATTTTTATTTGAAATATAAATTATATTATTTTTTATATCTTTAAATATTACATATCATGGTTTATTTTTTTTATTATTTTTTATACCTCCTATTTTTAAACCTTTTCTTTGTCCTATATTATAAAAATTAATTCCTAAATGTTTATTAATTTTTTTTTCATTTAATAATTTTATGTAACCAGGATTAAAAATTATATAATAACTTAAAAATTTTATAATTTTATTTTTACCTATAAAACAAATACCAATTGAATCTTTTTTATTATAATTAAAAAATTTAATTTTTTTTGCTATTCTTCTAATATCTTTTTTATTTAAATCTCCTAATGGAAATATAATATTTGATATATTTTTTTTATTTAAAGAATATAAAAAATAACTTTGATCTTTTTTTTTATCTAAAGCTTTTAATAAGAAAAATTTATTTTTATATTTTTTTATTCTTAGATAATGTCCTGTAGCTATTAATTTTATTTTAAATTTTTTTATACAATAATTTAAAAAAAATTTGAATTTTATTATAGAATTACATAAAATATCAGGATTTGGAATATTATTTTTTTTATATTCTTTTAAAAATTTATTAAAAATAAATTTTCTATATTTTTTAGAAAAATCTAATATTTTTATTTTTATTTTAAGATATTCTGAAATTTTTAAAGCATCTAAAAATTCTTTACAATTTGAATCAAATATAGAATTATTATTAAAATGTCAATTTTTCATAAAAATGCCTATAACTTTATAACCTTTTTTTTTTAATAATCATGCTGTAATTGAAGAATCTATACCACCAGACATTGCTAATATAATTTTTTTTTTCATTTTATGAAAATTAAAAAAAATAAATTTAGTCAAATATTTTTAATAAATAATAATTTAATAAAAAAAATAATAAAAAAAATAAATATAAAAAATAATGATTTTATATTAGAAATAGGTTTTGGAAATGGTAATTTAACAAAATATTTAATAAAATATAAAATATTTTTATTTGCAATAGAAATAGATAAAAAACTATATAAAAATTTAAAAATTAAATACAAAAATAAAATAAATTTATTTAATTATAATATATTAAAATTTAATATTAAAATTTTTAATAAAAAATTCAGAATTATAGGTAATTTACCTTATAATATATCAAAAAAGATAATATTATATTTTATAAAATTTTATAAAAATATAAAAGATATATATGTAATGTTACAAAAAGAATTTGTAAAAAAAATAAATGCAAATTATGGCAATAAAAAATTTAGTAAAATTTCTATTTTAACACAAATAAAATTTAATATTATTATATTATTAAATATTTCTAAAAAAAATTTTTATCCAATTCCTAAAGTAAATTCTTATTTTATAAAAATGATACCTAAAAAATATATATATTATAATAAAAGTATTTTGAATTTAATATTAAAAATTTCTTTTTTTAAAAAAAAAAAAATTATTAAAAATTCTATGAAAAAAATATTTAATTTAAATAATTTTAATTTTTTAAATATAAATTTTAATTTTAAAGCTAAAGATTTATCTATAAAAAATTATTTAAAATTAACAAATTTATTAGAAAAAAAATTAAATTTATAATTTAATATTATAAAAGATTTATATATTAATAATATTCTATTTTTATATTTAATTTTATTTTTATTTAAAATTAATATTTTATTAAAAAATATATTTATAATTTGTGATAACAATATATAGTATAAAAATATAATTTTTATTTTATATATATTATTTTTAAAAATATTTTTTTTTATTATAATTAAAATATTATATAATAATTTTTCATATTTATTTTTTAAATATTTTTTTTTAATAAAGTATAAATTATATATATTTTTTTTTTTTATAAAATTAATTATTCTTTTATTTGAAATAAATATTTTTTTTAAATATTTTTTTTTATTTTTAATAAAAAAAAATAATTTAAAAATATTATATAATTTATTATAAAAATTATATATATAAAAATTTAAAAAATATATTTTAAATTTATATTTTTTTTTTAATATATTTATTATTTGTTTAAAAAAAAAAAACTTTATTTCATAAAATAAATTTTTAAAATTTTTATTTTTTATAAATAAATTTATATAAATAATTATTAATTTTGTAAATGAAATTTTGAATTTTTTTTTTATAATTAAAAAAAATAACATTTTTGTATTTAATTTAATATAATAAGGATCTTTATTTAAAATTGGTTTTAAACCTATTCCTCAAAAATTAATAATTTTACTAATTTTATTACATATTGATAATAAAATAGTAATTTTAAAAGTTGGTAAATTTTTTTTTTTTTTAAAAGGTAAAAAATATTCATATGAATATAATGATTTTATTTTTGATTTATTATTATTAATATGATAATACATATTTATATATTTTTCTAATTTATAATATTCTTTATAAATATTAGTTATTATTATTGAATTTATATTTATTATTATTTTTTTAGAAAAATTTTTTTTATAAATATTATTAAATAATAAATTTATTCTTTTTAAATTATTAAATATATTTCCCAATTTATAAAAATAAATTATATTTTTAAATTTTTTTTTTATATTTTTATATATATTAATTTTAATATCTTTTTTAATTAAAAAAAAAAATTCTAATAATAAATAATTAATTAATAATTTATAATTATATATTATATTTTTTTTTTTATATATATTTGAAATTGTAAAAAAAATATTTTTATTTTTACTTTTATTTATTAAAAAACATTTTTTTTTATTTATTATAAATTTTATAATTTTTATAGGAATTTTTAAAAATTTTCTATTAAAATAATTTTTATATATTATAGGTCATTTAGATGTTAAAATTATTTTTTTTATTATTTTTTTTTTAAGTATTATTTTTTTAAATATAATTTTTAATATTCTTTTTATTATATTTTTTCTTAATTTGTTATTAATAATAATATTTTTTTTTAAAAGTTTATTTTTATATATATAAGAATTTTTTATAAAATATTTTTTTTTATATTTAAATTTTTTAAAAATATTTTTTATTGTTGAATTAGAAAATAAATTAAAATTATTAAATGGAATAATTTTTTTATTATATAAAATTAAAATATTTTTTATATTTCTTATATAAAATAAATTTTTTATAAAATTAAAATCTTTTAAAATTTTATTTAATATTATGTTAATAATTTTTTTAAAATTTATTTTATATTTTATATAATAATATATATATATATTTTTATTATTTATATTTATTATTTTTATTTTTTTTTTATTTATTTTAATATTATATTTTTTATTTAAAAATATAATTTTTTTTTTAAAAATAATATTTTTTTTATTATTTTTAATACATAAATTTACAGGTAATATTTTTATTATTTTATAATATTTATAATTATTATTAAAAATATTTAAAAATATTGATATTCTTTCATAAGTATTATTATATTTTATTTTTATTTTATTTTTAATTAAATTAAATATTTTTAATAAATTTATAAATTTATTAAAAAAAATATTATAAATTTTATTTATTTTTTTATTTGATAAATTATTAATAAAAATTTCTATTAATAATAATTTTTTTTTCATTATTAAATTATTAATTAAAAATTAAAATATTTAAAATATATTTTTGCTAATTTACAAGATAATTTATTTATTTTTTTAATATAATATATTTTTTGTAAAAAAAAAAATATATTTTTTGAATTTAATAAATTAAATATATGAGACATTTTTAAAATTATTTCATAACAAGGTAATATTAATATTAATTTTATTAATTTAAAAAATTCTTTTTCATAAAAATTAAATAAATTTATTAAAAAATTTATATTAGAATAATTTATATTCAAAAATGATTGTTCTATTTCATTTTGTGAAAATATTTTTTTATGTAAAATTTTTTTATTGTAATTTTTATCTCATATTAAATTATTAATATTTTTATTTTTTTGAGTAATTAAAGATATTCTTTCTAAACCATAAGTAATTTCTATTAATATTGGTTTACATTTAATACCACCCATTTGTTTAAAATATGTTATTTGAGTTACTTCTATTCCATTTAATCATATTTCATATCCTATTCCTCAAGCTCCTAATGTCTTATTTTTTCAATTATCTTTAATAAATTTAATATCATTTATTTTAAAATTTATATTTATAAATTTTAATGAATTAATATATAAATTTATTATATTTTTAGGTATTGGTTTTAAAATTACTTGATATTGAAAATATTGTTGAAATTTATTAAAATTTTGTGAATATTTACTATCTTCTGGTCTTCTACAATTTTGTATATATAAAGCTCTTCAAGAATTATTATTTATAGATTTAAAAAAAGTTTCTATATGTGATGTGGCAGCACCCATTTCTATATCATAAGATCTTAAAATAATACAATTTAATTTTTTTCAAAATATATCTAATTTATACATTATTTTAATTATATTACTTTTCATTTTTAAATTTTAATAGTTTTTATTTTATTTTTAAAATATATTTCTTTTTTTTTCATTTCTTTATAATTTTTAAAATTATTATGTTTAAAATTATAAGAATGTAAAATACCATGCATTATAATATAAAAAAAATAATTTTTTAATTTAATATTTTTATTTTTACATTCTTTTTTTAATATTTTTAAACAAATATAAATATTACTATCAATAATAATTTTATTATATATATTTTTAAATGTTAATATATTTGTAACATTTTTTTTTTTTTTAAAAGTAAAATTTATTTTTTTTATTTTACTTTTATTAATAAATATAATATTTATTTTTATAGATTTTTCAATTACTTTATATATATAAAAATATATTTTATATAATTTTATTTTTAATTTTTTAAAATTATTTATTTTTATATCTAATATCATTTTAAATTAGTGATAAGTGGATTTGAACCACTGACATCAGCGTTATGAATGCTGTACTCTAACCCCTGAGTTATATCACTTTATTATAATTGTTTATAACTATTTTTATAATTTTTTATTTTAATTTTAAAAAATAAAAATGAAAAATATAGTTATTGCTTTATCAAAAGGTAGAATTTTAAAAGAAATAATATTATTTTTTAAAAAAAATAATATAATAATAAAAGAAAATATTAAAAAAACTAGAAAATTAATTTTATCTACAAATAATAAAAATATTAAAATTATAATAATGAGAAGTGTAGATATACCTATTTATATAAAATATGGTTTTATTGATATAGGTATTTTAGGTAAAGATATTTTAAAAGAAAAAAAAATGAAAAAAAAAAATTATTTTTTTAAAAATTTAAATATATCAAAATGTAGATTATCTTTAATAGTAAAAAATAAAAATAAATATTTTGATAATATAAAAAATAAAAAAATATTATATATAGCTACAAAATATATTAATATTACAAAAAAATATTTTTTTAAAAAAAATATTAATATTAAAATAATAAAATTTTATGGTTGTATAGAATTATGTCTTTTATTAAAAATTTCAGATGCAATAATAGATATAATAGGTAGTAAAAAAACTATTAAAATTAATAATTTATTAGAAATAGATAAAATTATTAAAATATCTTCTAAATTAATAGTTAATAAAATATCATATAAATTTAAAAAAAATATAATAAATAAAATTCTTAAATTAAAAATATAAAATTCTTTTTATGAATTTTTATATAAAAACATTAAATATAAAAAAAAAAAATTTTTATAAAAATTTATATTTAAATATTAATAATTATAAAAATAATAATAAAAAAGAAAAAAAAAAAGTTAATAAAATAATTAAAGAAATAAAAATTAATGGTGATAAATCTTTATTATATTATACAAATAAATTTGATTATTTAAATTATAACTCAATAAATAAAATAAAAATTAAAAAAAAAAAATTAAAAAAATATATTAATTTAATACCAAAAAAAATAAAAAAAATAATATTATACTTTTATAAAAGAATAAAAAAATATTATAAATTACAAAAAAAAAAATATTTATATAAAAATTATTTTATTTCAAATAAGAGAGGGGATATTTTAGGACAAAAAGTAAATTGTATAAAAAAAATAGGAGTTTATATTCCAGGAGGAACTGCAAAATATTTTTCTTCTATTTTAATGAATGTTATACCAGCAAAAATTGCTGGTGTAAAAAATATTACTATAACTACACCTATACCATATGGTATAAAAAATAATATTATTTTAGCAACTGCAGGAATTTGTGGTGTAAATAATGTATTTACTATAGGTGGTGCTCAAGCTATTGCTTCTTTAACATATGGAACTAAAATTATTAAAAAAGTAGATAAAATTGTAGGACCTGGAAATTTTTATGTAAATTATGCAAAAAAAAAAGTTTTTGGTGAAGTTGGTATTGATATGATTGCAGGACCTTCAGAAATTTTAATATTATGTGATAAATATATAAAAACAGATTATATTGTTATGGATTTGTTTTCTCAAGCTGAACATGATAAATTATCAAAATGTTTTTTAATTTCTTTAAATAAAAAATATATTAAAAATATTATAAAAAAAATAAAAAAAAAAATAAAATTTATGTTAAGAAAAAAAATAATAATAAATTCTTTAATTAAAAATTCTTTAATAATAAAAGTTAATAATTTAAAAGAAGCATGTAAAATAATAAATATAATATCTCCTGAACATTTAGAAATTTGTTTAAAAAATTCTAATAAATTATTAAATAATATATATAATTCTGGTGCTATATTTTTGGGAAAATTTTCACCTGAAGTTTTAGGTGATTATTGCGCTGGACCAAGTCATGTTTTACCAACTTCTGGTAATTCTAAATTTTCTTCTTGTTTAGGTATTTATGATTTTTTAAAATTTTCTAGTATTATAGATTTTAGTAAAAAAGGTTTTAAAAAATTATTTAAATATACATATAAATCTGCTTTTAAAGAAGGTTTACAATGTCATGCTTTGTCATTAAAATATAGAAATTATAATGTTTAATAATTTAAATAAAGAATTTATAATATTAAGAATAACTAAAGAAACAAAAGTAAGAATAAAATTAAATTTTAAAAACTTTAAAAATTCTATTATAAAAACAAAAATAAATTTTTTGAATCATATGTTAAAACAATTTTCTTTTTTTAGTTCAATTAATATTATAATAGAAGCAGTTGGTGATAATTTTATTGATGATCATCATTTAGTAGAAGATATAGGTATATGTTTAGGAAAAATTTTTAATAAATTATTAAAATATAAAAAGGGAATAAATAGATATGGTTTATCTTATGTTCCATTAGATGATTCTTTAAGTAGAGTAATAGTAGATATATCAGGAAGATCTTTTTTAATTTATGATGTAAAATATAATGAAAAAAATATAAACAATTTTAATTTAAATTTAATAAAAGAATTTTTTATTGCTTTTGTAAATAATTCTAAAATGAATATACATATTAAAAATTTATATGGTAAAAATTCTCATCATCAATGTGAAAGTATATTTAAGTCTTTTGGTATTTCAATAAAAAAAGCAATAAAAATAAATAAAAATTATATACCTTCAACAAAAGGTATTTTATAAGATAAAAATTTGAAAAAAATAGTAATTTTAGATTATGGAGTAGGTAATCTTTATTCAATAAAGAAGGCAATTTTATATACTTCTAATAAAGTTGATGTTGAAATTACTAATAATATTAAAAAAATAAAAAATTGCAATAGAATTATTTTACCAGGTCAGGGTAATATTAAAAAATGCATTAGTTTATTAGAAAATAAAGATTTATATAAAGAAATTATTTATATAATAAAAAAAAAACCTGTATTAGGTATATGTATTGGTATGCAAATATTATTTAAATGAAGTGAAGAAGGACCTAATAAAGGATTGAATATTTTAAAAGGAAAAAATATAAGATTTTCTTATAATATAAAAAAAGTTCCTCAAATTGGTTGAAATAAAATATTTAAAATTAATAATCATTTTATATTAAAAAATATAAATAATTTTTCTTTTTTTTATTTTGTACATAGTTATTATATTAAAAGTAAATTATTTAAAAATATTAATGCTATTACAAAATATAAAAAAAATAATTTTATAAGTATTATTTCTAAAGATAATATTTTTGCTACACAATTTCATCCTGAAAAAAGTTCTTTACAAGGTTTAAAAATTTTTGAAAATTTTATTAATTGAAATCCATAAATGATTTTAATACCTGCTATAGATATAAAAAATGGAAAATGTGTAAGATTAAAAAAAGGAAATATAAATAATATTACTATATATCATAATAATCCTGTAAATGTTATAAAATATTGATTAAAAAATAAAGCTAAAATAATACATATAGTAGATTTAGATGGAGCTATAAAAGGTATTCCTATAAATAAAAATATAATAAAAAATATGATAAAAGAAAGAAATAAATATTGTAAAAAAAATAATATAAAAAAAATTCCAATACAATTAGGAGGAGGTATAAGAAATTTAGAAATTATAAAATACTATTTTAAATATGGCATTTCTAATGTTATTTTAGGCACTAGTATAATTAAAAATTTTAATTTTATTAAAAGTATTAAGAATTTTAAAAATAAAATTATTATTAGTTTAGATTCTTATAAAAATAAAATAGTTACAAATGGTTGAAAAAATATATCTAATAATAATTTATTTAATTTAGCAAATAAAATTTCTAACTTAGGTTTTAAAAAAATAATATATACAGATATAGAAAGAGATGGAATATTAAATGGTATAAATATTGAAAATACTATTAATTTAGCAAAAAAAACTAAAATAAAAATTATTGCCTCTGGAGGATTATATAATTTAAATGATATTAAAAAATTGTGTAAAATTAAAAAATATGGAATTATTGGTGTAATATGTGGAAGATCAATTTATAATAATATTTTAAATTTTAATATTTCCCAAAAATATATAAATAAATATTTTAAATATGTTAACTAAAAGAATTATACCTTGTTTAGATATTAAAAAAGGCAGAGTAGTTAAAGGAACAAATTTTTTAAATTTAAAAGATGCGGGTGATCCTATTTTAATTGCTGAAAAATATTATAAAGAAGGTGCAGATGAAATTACATTTTTAGATATTAATGCTTCATATAAAGGAAAAAAAATAATTTTAGATATTATTAGAAAAATTTCTTCTAAAATATTTATTCCTTTAACTGTTGGTGGAGGTATTAAGAATATTTTTGATGTAAAAAATATTTTAAATTCAGGTGCTGATAAAGTTTGTATAAATACTTCAGCAATTTTAAATCCTTTTTTAATAAGAGAAATTAAAAATATTTATGGTTCTCAATGTTTAGTAGTTGCAATTGATGTTAAAAAAGATAAAAATAAAAATTGAAGAATTTTTACACATGGAGGTAGAAATTTAACAAATTTAAATATTATAGAATGAGTTAAAAAAGTATCTTTTTTAGGTGCAGGAGAAATATTAATTACAAGTATGGATAAAGATGGAACTTGTAATGGTTTTGATATTAAATTAATAAAAAAAATTTCTAATTCAATTAATATACCAGTAATAGCTTCCGGAGGTGCTGGAAATTTAAATAGTTTTTTTGAGGTTTTAAAATATGGCAAAGCTGATGCTGTTTTAGCAGCTAGTGTTTTTCATTATAATAAATTAAATATTAAAAAAGTTAAAGAATTTTTATATAAAAATAAAATTTTTATAAGATTATAATGAAAATTAAAATAATAAAAAAAATTAAATGAAATAATAAAGGTTTAATACCTGTAATTACTCAAGATATTTTTACAAAAAAAATATTAATGCTAGCTTGAATGAATAAAAAATCACTAGAAAAGACAATAAAAAATAAAGAAGCTTTTTATTGAAGTAGAAAAAGAAAAGAAATATGATATAAAGGAAAAAATTCAGGATGTATACAAAAAGTTTATAATATTTATTTGGATTGTGATAAAGATTGTTTATTATTAATAGTAAAACAAATTTTAAATTATTCTTGTCATACAGGAAAAAAAACTTGTTTTTATAATAAAATATTATAAATAATATGTTTAATATTATAAAAAAATTAGAAAAAATAATAAAAATAAGAAAAAAAAAAATGAATTTTAAAAAATCTTATATAGCTAGTGTACTTTATAGAAAAAATAATTATATCTTAAGAAAAATTTCTGAAGAAGTATTAGAATTAATTTTAGAATCAAAGGATTATAAAAAAAAAAAAAAAAAAAAATTTATAATATATGAATGTGCAGATTTAATATTTCATATTTTAATACTTTTATCTAAATTTAATATAAGTTTTAAAGATATATTAAATGAATTAAAAAAAAGAAAAAACATTTCTGGTATAAAAGAAAAAAAAAATAGAAAATAATTTATTTATCTTTAATAATAAATTTTATTTTTATATTTTTTTATTTATAAATATTTATTTTATTAAATATAAATTTAAAAATTTTATTTATATTAATATTTTTATATATATTTTTTTTTTTTCTAACTTTATAACTTATTATATTTTTTTTAATAAAATTTCCTACTATTATATAATTAGGAATTCCTATTAATTCTCAATCATTTAACATATATCCAATATTAATATTTCTGTTATCTATAATTAAATTTATATTCAATAATAATAATTTATAATATATAAAATATGAAATTTTTTTTATATAATTATTATTTTTAATAAAACATATAACTAAATTAAATGGAATTAAATTATTTGGCCATTTAATTCCAATTTTATCTATATTTTTTTCTATAATTATTTGTAATAATCTACTTATTCCTATACCATAACTACCCATAAAAAAAAATTTTTTTTTATTATTATAATTTATGTATTTTGAATTTATTAATCTAGAATAAAATTTTCCTAATAAAAATATATGTGCTATTTCTATTGATTTTTTAATTTTTAATATATTAAAATTATTTAAATCAATTTTATTTTTTTTTTTATTTATATTATGTATAATATTTAATTTTATTTTATTTTTAAAAATATTATTTTTTATAATTAATTTATTTTTATTTTTATAAATAAAAATAAAATATTTATTATTATATAATGAATTATCTATTAAAATATTTTTTTTAATTCTTTTATTTCTTAAAAAAAAAATATCTATTTTTTTTTTTTTTATTTTATTTATAATTTTTTTTTTTAATATTTTAAATTTATTATTTAATATATTTTTTATTTTTTTTTTATTTATTTTATTTTTTTTATTTATTAATAAAATTCAAATTTCTTTCTTTTTTAAATATTTATTTTTTAATATTAATATTTTGTAATTTATTATATATTTTTTAATTTTTTTTTTTTTTTTTATTTTTTTAAAATTTAAAAATTTTAACAATGTATTATATAAATTTATATTATAAGAATTTAAATTAGAACACAAAAAATAATTATTACTATTTTTTGTAATAATATGAAATTCATGAGATATTATTCATTCCATATTTTTATTATTAGTTTTTAAAATTTTAAATTTTAAATTTATTTTATTAAAAATATTTTTATAAATATTTAACATTAATTTATAATTTTTAATTGAATTTTTAAAACTAATATCAAATGAATATGCATCTTTCATTATAAATTCTTTTAATCTTATTAATCCAGATTTACATCTTAATTCATCTCTAAATTTATTTTGTATATTATAAAATATTAGGGGTAATTGTTTATAATTTAATAATTCTTTTTTTATTATATAAGTTATTAATTCCTCCGAAGTAGGTTGCATTACGAAATATTTTTTTTTTCTATTTTTAAATTTTAATAATTCATTTTTCATTTTATATCATCTTTTTGTTTTTTTCCATATATTTGAAGGTTGTATTATAGGCATTAAAATTTCTGTTATATTATTTTTTTTCATTTCATAATTTATAATTGATTTTATTTTTTTTAATATTAATAATAAAATTGGCATATAAGTATATATTCCTGAAGATATTTTTTTTATCATACCAATTTTATTTATAATTTTTAATGTTTTATTATTTATATTTGATAAAATTTTTTTTAATGTAAAAATAAAAAATTTTTTTGCTAACATAAAAATATTTAATTTAAAAAATTATATATGTCATATATTAATTTATTGTTATTTTTTTTTTTTATACTTGAAATCTTATAAATAGGTAAATTAATTTTTAATTTTAATAAAATTAATGAAATTATTTTTATAATTTTTATATTTGAAATTTTATCTATTTTATTAATTATTATTCATTTAGGTTTATTAAATAATTTCATTTTATATTTTTTTAAATTAAATAATATTTTTAATATATATTTTATATTATTTTTATATATAAAAAAATTTGTTATATCTATTATATATAATATTAATTTTGTTTTTTTTAAATGTTTTAGAAATTTAATACCTAAACCTTTATTTTTATATGAATTTTTTATTATACCAGGTATATCTGTAATACTAAATTTTTTTTTTTTTGTTAAAAATGTAATACCTAATTCAGGATACAAGGTTGTAAAATTATAATTATCTATTTTTGTTTTTGAATTAGAATTTTTAGATAAGAAAGTAGATTTACCACTATTTGGTAATCCTAAAAGTCCTATTTCAGAAAATATAATTATTTTTATATATATATATTTTTTTTCTCCAATTTTACCTTTATAAATATCACTATATGTTATATTTTTCTTTTTAAAATTTTTATTTCCTAAACCACCTAAACCACCTTTTACAATTAATAATTTATCATTATTTTTTTTTAATTCTTTATATCAGATATTATTTTTAATATCTTTTATTTTTGTTCCAATAGGAACTTCTAGAAATAAATTTTTACCATTTTTACCTTTTTTATTAAAATTTTTACCATTTTTACCATTTTGTGCTTTAAAATTTTTTTTATATTTAAAATTTATTAATGTGTTTATTTTTTTATTACATTTTATTCAAATATTCCCTCCATTACCACCATTACCACCATTTGGTATTAAATTAGATTTATTTTTAATAAAATTAAAACTTATTAAACCATTACCACCTTTACCTCCTTCTAATAATATTTTTGTTTCATCTATAAATTTCATGAAATTTTATATTACTGATATATAAGTATATTTTTTTCTTTTTATAAAAAGTACTTTACCTGAAATTAATGAAAATATTGTATAATCTTTTCCTAATTTTGTATTTTTTTTAGGAAAAAATTTTGTTCCTTTTTGTCTTATAATTATATTTCCTGCTTTTACAAATTGTCCATTATGTATTTTAACACCTAATCTTTTTGATTTTGAATCTCTTCCATTTTTAGTTGTACCTCCTCCTTTTTTTTGTGCCATTTTATTTATAAAAAATAGATAAAATTTTTATTTTTGTATATTTTTGTCTATAACCTAAACTTTTTTTATAATGTTTTCTCCTTTTTATTTTAAATATTTTTTTTTTTTTATATTTTAAATGTTCTAATATTATTGCTATTATAAATGTATTTTTTATATATGGATTTCCTATTATTATTTTATAATTATAATTTAACATTATTATTTTTTTTATTATTATTATTTTACCTATTTTTATATTTATATTATCTACTTTTATTATATCATTTATAAATATTTTATATTGTTTTCCTCCATTTTCTATTATAGCATATTTATTATTTATCATTAATTTTAAAAATTTATATTTTTAAAATGTATATATTTAAAAAAAAAATAAATAAAAAATATAAAAAAAAATTATTATTTTCAAAATTAGATAAAATATTTTCTAATATTTATTCTTCAAGAAAAGTTTCATCAATATCAAAAATAAATTATAATTTTAAAAATTTAATAAAAACTAAAAATTTATTAAATATTGAAAAAGCTACTAAAGTTATTATAAAATATATTTTTAATAAAAAAAAAATATGTATAATACCAGACTATGATTGTGATGGTATTACTTCATGTGTTTTAGCAATAAAAATACTAAAAAAATTAGGTGCTAATGTTTATTATTTTATACCTAATAGATTTAAATATGGTTATGGTTTATCTATTAAAATAATAAAAAAATTAAAAAAAAATACTAAATTAATAATTACTGTAGATAATGGTATATCTAGTTTTAAAGGAATAAAATATGCTAATAAAAAAAATATTAAAATAATAATAACAGATCATCATTTACCAAATAAAAAAATACCTAATAATTGTATAATAGTTAATCCTAATTTTAAAAAAAATAATTCTAAAATTAAAAATTTATCAGGTGTTGGAGTAACATTTTATTTACTTTTACATTTAAATAATAAATTAAAAAAAAAATTTTTAAATTTTAAAAAAATTAAAATTAAAAATTTTTTAGACATTGTGGCAATAGGTACTTTAGCAGATATTGTAAAATTAGATTATAATAATAGAATATTAATTTATAATGGTATAAGAAATATAAAAAATTTAGGAATATTAAAATTATTAAAATTTTTAAATAAGAATAAAAAAAATATAAATTGTAATGATATTATATTTTATATATCTCCTTTAATAAATTCAACTGGGAGAATTAAAGATCCTTATTTATCTATTAAATTTTTATTAACAAATAATAAAAAAAAATTAAATAATATTATTAAAAGTATTATAAAAATTAATAATACAAGAAAAAAAAAAGAAAAAAGTATTTTATTTATAATTAATAATTATATAAACAAAATAAATATAAATAGATATTATTCTTTAATTATATATAATAAAAAATTTCATGAAGGTATTATAGGTATTATTTCTTCTAAAATTAAAGAAAAATTTAATTTACCAACAATAATTTTTACTAAAACAAAAAAAAAAAAATTTATCAAAGGATCAGGAAGATCTATTAAAAATATAAATATAAAAAATATTTTAGAAAAAATTAATAAATCAAATTCTAAAATTATAAAAAAATTTGGAGGACATTCTATGGCAATAGGTTTAACTATTTTTAAAAATAAATTAAATTTATTTAAAAAAAAATTTAATAATTATATTAAAAAAAAAAATAATAAATATATAAATAAAAAAATTTTAAAAATTGATTGTTATTTAAATGTAAAATATTTTAATAAAAAATTTATTATTTTATTAAATAAACAAATTTGAGGAAATAATTTTTCAGAACCAATATTTTATAATTTTTTTAATATTATTAAACAAAAAATTATAAATAAAAAACATAATTTTTTATTATTAAAATTAAAAAATAATATATATAATTCTATTTGATTTAATAATAATAAAATAATTAATTTTAATAATAAAATATTAGTTTTTTTTAAAATATATTTAAATAATTTTAATAATAAAATTCAATTAATATTACAATATATAAAAGAAATAAATTATGAAAATTTTTAAAAAAAAAATATTTGAATTATTAAATAAAGGTTATAAAAATATACCTATATATATTAAAATATTTTTAAATAAAATTGATTCATTTAATATTTATATTAAATTATTAAAATTATTTAAAAAAAAGAAAAAAAATACATTTATAGTAGAATTTAATATTAATAATGTAAAAAAAAAATATTCTATTTTAAATATTAATAATATAAAAAAAATTTCTATTTATAATAAAAAAATATTTTTTTATAATAAAAAAAAAATAAATATAATAAAAAATATAAATATTTTAGAATATATAAATAATTTATTTTCAAAAAAAAATTATTTTTTAAATAAAAATATTAAATTTACAGGAGGTGTATTAGGTTATTTTAATTATGATTTTATAAATTATATAGAAAAAAAAAATAATATAAAAAATAAATTTATAAATTATTTAAATTTACCTAATATATATTTTTTTATTGTAGAAGAATTTTTATATTTTAATTATAAATTAAATTATATATATATTTTTTATTTATTAAATAATATTAAAAAATATAATATTAAAATAAATAAAATTAATAAAATTATTTATATATTTAAAAAAAATGTAAATTTTTTAATTAAAAAAAAAAATATAAATAATAATAAAATAATAAGATTGTTTAAAAAAAAAAAATATTTAAAAACTATTTTAAAAGCTAAAAATAATATAGAAAATGGTAATTTAATGCAAATACAAATTAGTCAATGTTTTAAAACAAAATATAATGGTTTAGATTTATTATTTTATAAAATATTAAAAAATATTAATCCATCACCTTATTTATATTTTTTACATTTTAATGAATTTAAAATTATTGGTTCTTCTCCAGAAACTTTTATAAAACATATAGTTAAAAAAAAAAATTTAAAACAAAAAATAATTATAAGGCCTATAGCTGGTACAAGACCTAGAGGTAAAAATAATTATGAAGATATAAAAATATTTAATGAATTAATTAATGATCCTAAAGAAATAGCTGAACATATTATGTTAATAGATTTAGCTAGAAATGATATAAGCAAAATTATAGTTAATGGAACTTTAAAATTAACAAAAAAAATGATAATTGAAAAATATTCTCATGTTCAACATATTGTTTCTAATATTAAAGGTATGTTGAAATATAATTACAATAATATAGATATATTAAAAGCTACTTTTCCTGCGGGAACTTTAACAGGTACACCAAAAATAAAATCAATAGAAATAATTAATAAATTAGAACCAATTAAAAGAAGTATTTATGGAGGAGCTTGTGGTTATATATCTTATAATAATAATATGGATTTAGCTATTATTATTAGAACTGCTATTATAAAAAATAATATTTTATATACACAAGCTGCAGGAGGTATAGTATATGATTCTAAACCTATTAAAGAGTGAGAAGAAACAGAAAATAAAGCAAAAATAATATTACATGTTTCAAAAATTTCCTAAATATTTAAATAATATATATTTATTAGGTTTTTCAGGAGTTGGTAAAACTACTATATCAAAAATTTTATCAAAAAAAATAAAAAAAAAATTTTATGATATTGATAATGAAATTGAAAAATATATAAATATGAAGATTTCAAAATTTATATTTAAAAAAGGTGAAAAAATATTTAGGATTTTAGAAAATAAAATTCTTAAAAAAATTATTATAAAAAAAAATATTATTTTATCTACAGGGGGTGGTACATTAATATTAAATTATAATAGAAATTTATTAAGAAATACTGGTTTAAATATATATTTAGAATTAAATTTTATAAATAATATTAGTAGATTAAATAATAATATAATTAATAGACCATTAATAAAAAATATATTTAGTAATTTTTCTAAATTATATATCTTATATAAAAAAAGAATTAATATTTATAAAAAAATATATCATATTAAAATTAACATAAATTATTTAAATAAAAATGATATATTAAATTATATATTATTTATATTTAAAATATATTTTAATTTATAATATAAAATTTTATATTATTTGTTAAATATGTATAATTGTAATTTAATAACAGGTATAAGACCTACAGGTAAAATTCATTTTGGTCATTATTTTGGAATAATTAAAAAAATTATAAAATTACAAAATAAATTTTCATGTTTATTTTTTATAGCAGATTTACATTCTCTAAGTAATTATAAGAATTTAAAAAATATTAAATTAAATATAAAACAAATATTAATTGATTGTTTAAATATAGGTATAAATCCTAAAAAAACTATTTTATTTATACAATCTAAAGTAAAAGAACATAAAGAATTATATTTTTTTTTATCTACTATTACATCTATAAAATTATTAAAACATCTTCCTAATTATAAATATTTAAAAAAATGTAAAAAAAATATAAATAATATTACTTTTACATATCCTTTATTACAAGCATCAGATATATTAATTTATAACACAAATAAAGTTTTAGTTGGTTATGACCAAATACCTAATATAGAATTTGTTAAAAAATTATCTTATAAATTTAATTTAAAATATAAAAAAAAAGTATTTAAAATACCAAAAATTATTTTATCTAATTTATCAAATGTACCAGGAATAGATGGTACTAAAATGTCTAAAAGTAATAAAAATTTTATTGAATTAAAAGAAAGTAAAAAAAATATTAAAAAAAAAATAAAAATTATTAAAACTGATAAAAAAAGAATTTATAAAAGTATTCCAGGTAATACTAATAAATGTAATATTTGAAAATATCATTTAATTTTTTCTAACAATAATATAAAAAATAAAATTAAAAAAAAATGTTTAACAGCTAAAATAGGATGTAATAATTGTAAAATAATTTTGTATAATTCTATTTTAAAAATACAAAAAAATATATTTAAAAATAAATATATTAATATTAATAATTTTAAAATAATTAAAAAAATTTTAAAAAATAATTATTTTAAAATAAAAAAAATAGTTAAAAATAATATCAAAATTATAAAAAAAATTATAAATTGAAATATATAAATATTAATTTTTATTTAAAATATATAAAATAAAAATTTCATTTTATTTTAAGAGGATAAATAATTAAAAAATTATATAAATTTAAATTATTATTAAATATTTAAAAATTTAAATAAATATAAAATTAATATTTATTAATTTAAAAATATTTTTCCATTTATATGTTCTATTTCATGTTGTATACATATAGAAAAAATGTTTTTACTCTTATAAATTTTAAATTTTCCTTTTATATTTATAAATATTATTTTTATATATATAGATCTTTTTATATTTTTATATATACCTGGAAATGATAAACAACCTTCTTTAAAATATATTTTTTTTTTACTTAAATATAATATTTTAGAATTTATAAAAATTTTTAATTTATTTTTATTTTTTGATATGTCTATTATAAATATTTTTTTTTTTTTATTTATTTGTATAGCAGACAATCCTATTCCTAATAAATTATACATTATTTCTGACATATAAAATATTAAGTTTTTTATTTTATTATTAATTTTATAAATTTTTTTTGATATTTTAAACAAATTTTTATTTGGATAATTTATAATATTTACCATTTAATTTATTTTTAAGTATTTTATATAATTTTGAATTATTATAATTATTATTAGTATTTTTTATTAATTTTTTCATTAAAAAATTTATTATTTTTTTATTTCCATTTTTATAATCTTTTATTAAATTTATATTTTTTAAAAAAATTTTTTTAATTTTTATATAAATTTTTTTTTCTTTTATATTTTTTATTTTTTTAACTTTAATTTTACCATTATTTTTTCACATTTCTAAAAAAATTAATTTTTTGTTAACATTTTTTTTTTTTATTATTAATTTTATAAATTTAGAAAAATTTTTAGGATTAATATAAGAATTTTTAATATTTATAGAATTTTTATTTAATAAATTAATTAAATATTTTATTATTCATTTAACTATTATTTTATGATATTTAAAATTTGTAAATATTAAAACTTTATTAAAATATTTTAATATATTTTTATTTTTTATTAATAAATAACTTTGAATTTTAGAAAATTTATATTTTAAAATATATTTTTTATATATTTGATATGGCGTTTTTTTTATTTTTTTTTTTATTTTTTTTATTAATTTTTTTTTAATTATTATAGGAGGTAAATCAGGTTCTATAATATATCTATAATCTAAATCAATTTCTTTATTTCTTAAAGAAATTGTAATTTTTTTTTTTTTATTATATTTTAAAGTTTCACTTAAAATATTTCCTCCTTTTTTTATAATATTTAATTGTCTTTTAATTTCATAATTTATTGAATCTTTTATATATTTAAAAGAATTTAAATTTTTTATTTCACAACGAATTCCTAATTTATTTGTATCTTTATTTTTTATAGAAATATTTATATCAGATCTAAAATTACCTTCTTCTATTTTACCATTATATATTTTAAATAAAATTAATAAATTGTTTAAATATTTTAAATAATTTACTGCTATTGTTGAGTTTTTTATTTCTGGTTTTGTTACTATTTCTAATAATGGTGTACTTACTCTATTAAAATCTATATATGTATTTTTTTTATCATGTATTAATTTAGCTGCATCTTCCTCAATATGTATATGAGATAAATTTACTCTTTTTTCTTTTATAATATTTTTTTTTTTATAAAAAAAATTTAAAAACCCATTTTTTATTATTTGTTTTTTAAATTGAGTTATTTGATATCCTTTAGGTAAATCAGGATAAAAATAATTTTTTCTATAAAAAAAAGATTTTAAATTTATTTTACCATTTACTATTAATGATAATTTTATTATTTTATTTATTAAATTTTTATTAAAATTTGGTAGTGTACCAGGAAAAGCTAAATCAATATAATTTATATTATTATTTGGTATATTACTGAATTTAGAAATTGAATTACTAAAAATTTTAGAATTACTTAGAATTCTAACATGAGTTTCTATACCTATTACAGGTTCCAAATTATTTATTATTTTCATTTTATTTTATAAAATTTTGATATTTATGAGCAATATTTAATATTTTATTTTCTTTATAATAATTACCTATTATTTGAAAGCTTATATTTTTTTTTTTATAAATTTTATTTTTTATATAACCACAAGGAATAGAAATAGAAGGTAAACCCGATAAATTAGTAGAAATAGTAAAAATATCATTCATTTTATTATTTATATTTTTACTTTTTATATTATAACCTAAATCTGAAAATATAGGAATTAAAATAGCATTACAATTTAAAATATTATTATTAAAAAAATTATAATATTCTTTATAAATAGAATATCTAAATTTTAAACTTTTTGAATATATATTTTTATAATATTTAGATGAAGAATATATTAAACCTTTTAATATTCTTTTTTTTACTTCTTTACCTAAATTAAAATTTCTATTATATATTAAATTTTTTAAAAATTTTTTTTTTTTATTATATTTACCATATTTTATACCATCATAACGCGATAAATTTGACATAACTTCTATTGAAGATAATATATCATATGTTAAATTTGATATTTTATTTTTTTTTAAAGATATATCAATAAATTTTACTCCTAATTTTTTATAAATTTTAATTACATCATTAATTTTATTTTCAATTTTAATAGATAAACCTTGATTAAAAAATTCTATAGGTAATCCTATTATTGTTTTTTCTAAACTTTTATTTAAATTTTTATTAAAATATTCAAAATTTTTATTTAAACTAGTATTATCATTTTTATCAAATCCTGAAATTATACTTAATAATATACCACAATCTTCAGCATTATTTGAAATTATTCCTGCTTGATCTAATGATGAAGCAAAACTAATCATTCCAAATCTTGATATTCTACCATAAGTAGGTTTAATACCTGTTACGCCGCATAATGAACATGGTTGTATAATAGATCCTCCTGTATCACTTGCAGTAGCTGCTGGAATTAAATTTGCTGAAACAGCAGAAGCAGATCCTCCTGAAGATCCACCAGGTATTGATAATTTATCTAAATAATTTATTACTTTTTTAAAATAAGAATTTGAATTATCTGATCCTATTGCAAATTCATCACAATTTAATTTTCCTAAATTTATCATATTAAATTTATTAAATTTTTTTATAATAAAAGAATCATAAGGAGAAATATATTTTTTTAAAAATTTAGAACCTGCGGTTGTTTTATTATATTTAGTAACAAAAATATCTTTGTGTGCTATGGGTATACCAGTTAATATAGTATTATTTTTATTATAAATAATTTTATCTGCTTTTTTAGCATCTTTTATAGATTTTTTTTTATTTATATTTATAAATGTATTTAATTTACTATTTTTTATTTTTTTTAAATAAATTTTTGTTAATTCTAAAGAGGAAATTTTTTTTTTTTTTAATAAATTAGATAATTCAATAATACTTTTATTCATTATTTATTTTTTTTATTTTATAAAATTTATTTTTTATTTTTAATTTAGAAAATTTAAAATAATTTTTTTTATTTTTAATATAAAAATCTTTTCTTATAAAATTATTTTTTTTAATAAAAGCAAAATTTATAAAAAAATTTTTATTTTTAATTTTTAAATTAAATATTTTATTTATTATATTTATATTTATATTAACTTCTTTATATATTTTTTTAAATTTTTTTTTATTTAATATAAATAAAGAAATATTTATTATTTTTTTAAAATAATTATATTTTATAATTTTCATTTTATCTTATTAAAAATATTTAAAAAATTTATTATTTTATGTTTAAATTTTAAAAATTTTATATTTAAATATTTTTTATTAATAAAATTTTTATTTATTATAGGTATTCTTTTTATTATTTTTAAATTTATTTTATTTAAATATTTTATTTTTTCTATATTATTAGTAATAATTTTTATATATTTTAAATTAAAAAATAATATCATAAAAAATAAAATATAATAATATCTTGAATCTGGTAAAAAACCAAATTTTATATTTGAATCATATGTATCATAACATAAATCTTGTAAATAATAAACTTTTATTTTATTTTTTATACCTATATTTCTTCCTTCTTGTCTTAAATAAAATATTATTCCTTTTTTTTCTATTAATATTTTTTTTAAAGAAAATTTTAATTGAAAACCACAATCGCATTTTTGACTATAAAAAGATTCTCCAGTTATACATTCAGAATGTATTCTTATTAAAATTATTTTTTTATTTTTAATTTTTCCTAAAGTAATTACTATATGTTCTTTTTTATTAAAATTATCTACAAAAATAAATATTCTAAATATATTATAAAATATAGGTATTTTACATGTTATAATAACTTTAATTTTATTTTTAAAATATTTAAAATTCATTTAAATATTTAAAGCATTGTTATTAGTAGAAAGAACTGCATCTTTAATAGATTCAGATATTGAAGGATGAGGATATATTATTTTTGATAAATCATCTGTAGAAGCTTTAAATTCTAAAGCAATTACAAATTCCATAATTATTTCTGAAGCATAAGGACTTACTATAAAAGCACTTAAAATTTCATTATTATAAAAATCAGAATATACTTTTATAATTCCTTTTTTACAACCTAAAATTCTATTTTTACTATTTATTATTAAAGGAAATTTACCAATATTATATTTTATTTTTTCTTTTTCTAATTTTAATAAATCTTTACCTACATATGCAATTTCTGGATATGTATAAATAACACTAGGAATATTATCATTATTTAAATTATCTTTAATATTACTAATATTTTCAGATGCTATTATTGCTTCTCTTTCTGCTTTATGAGCTAACATTTTACCACCTACCACATCTCCTATAGCTCAAATATTATTTAAATTTGTTTTATAATTTTTATTTACTTTTATAAAATTATTTTTATCTAATTTTAAATTAATATTTTTTAAATTTAATTCTTCTATATTTGGAATTCTACCTATAGATATAATTATTTTATCAAATAAACTTTTCTTTATATTTTTAAAATTATCTATATATTCAATACATACTTTGTTATTTATTATTTTTATATTTTTTATTTCAGAAGATAAATTTATTTTTAAATTTTTATTTATTAATGTTTTATACATAATATTAGAAATATCAATATCTAACGATGATAAAATTCTTTCATTTCTTTCAAATAATGTTACATTTAGACCTAAACGTTGTCATATTGTTGCTGTTTCTAAACCTATTGCACCACATCCTATAATTCCTATATCTTTAGTATTATTCATTAAAGATAATGCACCTTTATTTGATAAAATATATTTTTCATCGAAATCAATATTCATAAATTTTCTTGGTTTTGAACCAGTGGCGATTATTATATTTTTTCCATAAATAATTTTTATATTTTCTGAATTTTTTATTTTTATTTTATAAAAATTATCTTTATCACTTTTTAAAAAACTTGCTGTACCATAAAAATATGAAATGTTATTTTTAATAAATAAATTCATTATACCTTTATTAATTTTTAAAATTATTTTATTTTTTTTTTCAAAAATTTTATTAATATTAAAATTTATATTATTTATTTCTATACCATATTTATAAGAATTATTTTTAATATTATTATAAAATTCTGTAGAATTTAATAATGATTTTGATGGTATACAACCTACATTTGTACATGTACCTCCTAATGATGGAATATTTTTATTATTATTATTATTTCAATTATCTATACAAGCTACTTTATAATTTAATTTAGAAGATTTTATAGAAGCAATATAACCTCCTGGTCCTGCGCCTATTACTATAACCTCAAATATTTCTTTTTTTTTCATTTTGTTATATTTCTAAAAATAATTTTATTGGATTTTCTAATAAATCTTTTACAGATTTTAGAAATAATATAGCATCTTTACCATCTATTAATCTATGATCATAAGATAATGCTAAATAAGTCATAGGTCTTATAACTATTTTATTATTTTTAACTATAGGTTTTTTTTGTATTGAATGTATTCCTAGTATTGAAGATTGAGGATAATTTATAATAGGAGTAGATAAAATTGAACCAAAAATTCCACCATTTGTTATTGTAAAAGTACCATTTTTTAAATTTTTTAATGATAATTTGTTATTATTAGCTTTATAAATAAAATTATCTATTTTTTTTTCTATTTTATAAATTGACATTAAATTTGTATTATGTAAAATTGGTACTATTAATCCATTATTAGTATTAATAGCTATTCCTATATTATAATATTTATAATTTATTATTTTTTTTTTTTTTATACTTGAATTTATAATTGGAAATTTTATTAAAGAATTAGTTACCGCTTTAACAAAAAATGACATAAATCCTAAATTAACTTTATATTTTTCATAAAAAATATTTTTATATTTTTTTTTAATTTTAATAATTTTATTCATATTTACTTCATTAAATGTTGTTAATGAAACTGTTTTTAATTTTGATTTTAATAAATTTTTAGAAATTTCAATTCTTATTTTACTCATTTTATTTATTTCTTTATTTAATATTTTTTTTTTATTTTTTTTGATAAATTTTAAAATATCTATTTTTCTTATTCTTTTATCTTTACCTGTACCATTTATTTTATTTAAATTAATTTTATTATTATTTATTATTAAACTTTTAGCAGATGGCATAAGAATTTTATTATTTTTATCTTTTTTATTTTTTTTATAATTTTTATTATTTTTATTATTTATAATAGATATATTATCTATATTATTTATACTATTTATTTCCTCTTCTATATTCTCTTTTATATTTTCTTTTATATTACTTTTTATATTATTTTTATTATCTTCATTAATTTTTTTTATTTCTAGAATACATAATGTTTCATTTGTTTTTACTATTTCATTAATATTTTTTTTTATTTTTTTTATAAAACCATTATTTTTAGTTTTAATTTCTAATACAATTTTATCAGTTTCTATATCAACTAAATTTTCTTCTTTATTTACATAATCACCTTCTTTTTTATGTCATTTTAATATTATGGCATTAGAAGTAGATTCTGATAATTGAGGAACTTTTATTTTTTTTATTTTAATTTTCATTTTTAGTTTTTTTTAAAAAAAAATTTATAATTTTATTTTTTTCTTTACAATGATTAATAAAAGAACCACTAGAAGTAGAAGAATTATTTTTTCTTCCTATAAATATTATTTTTTTATATTTTTTAGAAACTATATATTTGAAATATTTTCATATCCCTTGATTTTTTGGTTCATCTTGTATTCAAAATATTTTTTTTATTTTTTTAAATTTATTTAAAATACTAAAAAATATTTTTTTAGGAAATGGATATATTTTATCTAAACTAAATATAAAAACATTTTTTAAATTATTCTTAATATAAATTTTATTTAAATCATAATATATTTTACCACTACAAAATGCTAAATATTTTATTTTATTAAAAAATAAAATTTTATCATTATTAAAATTTATTGGTCTAAAAAAACCATTTGTAAATTCTTTTATTTTTGAACTTATATTTTTATTTCTTAATAAAGATTTGGGTGTTAATACTATTAATGGTTTAATTTTATTATTATAAATTTGTTTTCTTATTAAATGAAATAATTGTGAAGAATTATTTGGTTGAGAAATTACTATATTATTATTAGAAGATAATTGTAAAAATCTTTCTATTCTAGAAGAAGAATGTTCTGGACCTTGCCCTTCATAACCGTGTGGTAAAAATATTATTAAATTAGAACTTATATTTCATTTTTTTTCTCCTGAAGTTATAAATTGATCAATTATTACTTGAGCACAATTAGAAAAATCACCAAATTGAGCTTCTCATATTGTTATATTTTTTGAATTTGAAATTGAATAACCATATTCAAATCCTAAAATTGCTTCTTCAGATAAAATTGTATTATTTATTTCAAATTTTGATTTTTTAAATGAAATTTTTTTTAATGGTATATATTTTTTTTTATAAATTTGATCAAATATTACTGCATGTCTATTAGAAAAAGTACCTCTACTTACATCTTGTCCTGTAATTCTTATTGAAAAACCTTCGCTTAAAATTGATGAAAATAATAAATTTTCTGAAGTAGATCAATCTATAATTTTATTTTTAAAATTTATTTTTTTATTTTTAAATATTTTTTTAATTAAGGGATGAATATTTATTATTTTTGGTATTTTAATAATTTTGCTAATAAGATATTTTATTTTTTTATAAGAAATTTTTGTAATTATTATTTTATTTTTTATATTTTTATTTATATAAAAAATTTTATTTTTTATATTTTTTATAGGATAATTTATTAAATTATTATTTTTTATATTATTATAAAATTCATTTTTTATTTTAATAATATAGTTATTATTAATTATATTTTTTTTTAATAATTTATTATTATATATTTTTTTTATTTCTTTAATATTTTTAATTTTTTTATACATTAATGGTTGAGTAATATTGGGATTATCTTGTTCATTATGTCCTAATTTTCTATATGATATTAAATTTATTATAATATCTTTTTTAAATTTAATTTTATAATCTAAAGCAAATTTTAATACAATAATAACTTTTTCTACACTATTACTATTAACATGTAATACAGGCATTTCAAACATTTTTGCTATATCAGAACAAAATTTTGTTGATCTTTGATTCTTATTATTCGAAGTTGTAAATCCTATTTGGTTATTTATTATTATATGTATAGTTCCGTTATTTGAATAACCATTTATTTTTTGTAAATTTAAAGTTTCCATTACAATGCCTTGTCCTGAAAATGATGAATCTCCATGAATTAATATTGGTATTATATTTTTTTTAAAAAAATTTTTTCTATTTTTTGTAATACCTTGTAATATTGGATTTATTTTTTCTAAATGAGAAGGATTATATAATAAAATTAAATTTAAAATTTTTTTATTATTTAATAATATAGTACTACAATATCCTTTATGATATTTAACATCACCAGAAAAATTATTTTTTAATTTTTTACCTTTAAATTCTTTAAAAATTTTATTTATATTTTTTCCCATAAAATTAACTAAAGTATTTAAACGTCCTCTATGTGCCATTCCAATTATAATTTCGTTTATTTTATATTTTTTATTAATAAATTTTAATAAAAATTTTAATAAAATAATAAAACTTTCAGAACCTTCTAAAGAAAATCTCTTTTGAGCTAAAAATTTATTATTTATACATTTTTCAAATTCTTTTGTATATATTAAATATTTTAATATTTCTTTTTTTTCTAATTTATTAAATTTATATTTATTTAGTTTATTTTCTATTTTTTTTTTAATTCATTTATTTTCTTTATAATTTTTAATATAATTAAATTCATAACCTATTTTATTACAATAAGTTTTTTCCAAAATTTTTTTTAATTTTTTTATATTATTAATTTTATTTTTAAAATATGTATATTTTTTAATATATTTATTAATTTTATATTTATATTTTTTAATTTTAAAATAATTAAAATTTAATTTTTTTTTTTTTTTTAAAGGATTTATATCTGAATATATAAATCCAAAGTTTCGATAAAAATTTATTATTTTTTTTACTTTATATTTTAAATTATTTTTATTTTTTTTTTTATTTTTTTTAAAAAATATTTTAAATTTTTTATTTTTATTTTTTATATAAGAATTATTTATATTTTCTATAAATTTAATATTTTCATATGATATTTTAATTTTTTTCATTTTTTAAAAAAATTGAATAATATTTATTATTTATGATATTAAATAATTTTAATTTTATATATAGTTTTATTTTTTTTTTAAAATTTAAATAATAAATTAATTTAAGATCTTTATTTAACAAATAGTAATTTTTTTTATTAATATTATAAATTTTAAAAATATATTTTATAAAATAAAATATATTTTTAAAATTTAATAATTTAATGTTTAAATTTAATAATATATTTTTTTTATAATATTTTTTATTAATTTTAATTATATTTTTAATTATATTTATTTTTTTATATTTTTTATAATATTTTAATATTTTTTTTTTTATTTTTTTGATTTTTATTTTAATGTTTATTTTATTTTTATTTATTTTATTTATTATTTTATTAATATTACTATTTATTAATATTATATTACTTTTTTTTTTAAAATAATTATTTTTAATATAGTTTATAAAAAAAATATTTTTAATTTTAAAATTATTTTTATTAATTTTTTTAATTTTATTTTTTTTATATATATAAAAAAAATAACTGTTTTTATATATATATAATCCTTTTATTATTTTTTTTTTATTAAAATTATTATTTATATTAAAATTATTTTTTTTTTTATAATTTATTATATTTTTTGTAAATTTTATATATTTTTTTATATTTATATTTATTTTTAATATTAATTCTAATAATTTAAAATTATTTAATAATTATAAAAAAAAATATTTATTTTAATATTTTGTAAAATAATTATATTTGTTTTTATTATATAAAAATATTTTTTATAATTATTAAATATTAAAATTCCTATTATTTTATTTTTATTTTTAATTATTTTTATAATATTATAATTTAAAAAAAAATTATTTTTTTTATATATATTTTTTTTAAATATTTTATATATATAATTTTTTAATTTTTTATTTTTTATTATAAAAGTAATTTTAAAACCACTTAATATTAATGATTTTATAGTTTTTTTTATATTTTTATTTTTTTTATTTAATATAATTATTATATCAAAAAAAAATATTTTTTTTATAATCATTTTATTTTTAAATATTTTAAAAAATGTTAGTATTAAAATATCGTCCTATGTTTTTTAAAGAAATATTAGGACAAAAACATATAATATCTTTTTTTAAAAATTGTATAAAAAAAAAAAAATTTCATAATAATTTTTTATTTATAGGAAATAGTGGTATAGGAAAAACAAGTTTATCTAGAATATTAGCAAAATCTATGAATTGTAAAAATTTAAATATTAATGAACCTTGTAATAAATGTAAAAGTTGTATTTCTATTAATAAAGATAAATGTATAGATTATTTAGAAATAAATGCTGCCTCTAATAGAGGAATTAATAAAATAAAAAATATTTTTAAATATATTAATTATATACCTATTAATAAATATAAAATTTATATGATAGATGAAATACATATGTTAACTAATTATGCATTTGATTCTATATTAAAAATAATAGAAGAACCTCCTAAATATGTAAAATTTATATTTGCTACTACTAAACCAAAAAAAATACCAAAAACTATTTTATCAAGATGTTTTATTTTTAATTTAAAATTAATTAAAAATAAGGAAATTTTTAAAAATATTTCAAAAATATTAAAAATTGAAAATATAAAATATGAAAAAAATGCTATAAAATTAATAGCTAAAAATTCATTAGGTTCAATGAGAAATGCTTTAAATTTAACAGAACAATTAATGTATAATAAAAATAATATAATTAAAATAAAAAATGTACAAAATATTTTAGGTATTTTAGATTTTTATTATTTAATAAATATATTAAAAATAATAATAATAAAAAAAGATAAAAATAAATTAATATTTTTTTTAAATAATTTAAAAAAATTAAATTTTTCTTATTCTTTATTTTTAAAAGATTTATCTGTTTTATTACAAAAAATATTTTTTATAAAAGAAATAAAAAAAAATATATATAAAAAAATAAAATATGAAAAAGATATCTTAAAAATTTCTAGAAATATAAAAAAAGAAGAAATATTAATATTATATCAAATATTATTACAAGGAATAAAAGAATTAAGATTAGATATAGATAAATATTCATGTTTTTGTATGGTAATTTTAAAAATGTTTATATTTTATCCTATAATATATAATTTTTATTAATTTGATTTGAAGTGGAATTGAACCACTGACACAAGGATTTTCAGTCCTTTGCTCTACCTACTGAGCTATCAAATCATTTTTATTTTATTATTTTATTTTGATTTGAAGTGGAATTGAACCACTGACACAAGGATTTTCAGTCCTTTGCTCTACCTACTGAGCTATCAAATCTATTTTTAAATTTTTTTAATAATAATAATTATTATTTTATATTATAATATTTTTAAAAAATAAAAAAATGACAAACCCAGATATCAGTAAGCAAAATTTAGAAGAAAAAGAAAAAAATGAGATTTTAAAAAATAAAGTAAAAGATTTAAAAAAGAAAATATTGGAAATAAAGGAATATTTTTTAAGAAAACAAGCAGAAAACCAAAATATTTATAAAAGATCAAAAAAAAATTTAAAAAAAATGATAAAATTTTCAATTGAAAATTTTGCTAAAAGTTTATTAGAAATAAAAGATAGTTTAGAAAAATCTTTATTAATTAATAGTGTAAATGATTCTTTAAAAATAGGTATAAAAATAACTTTAAAAAAATTTAACATAATTTTTAAAAATAATAAAATAATAGAAATAAATCCAAATATAGGTGAAATTTTTAATCCTATGATACATCAAGTAATTTCTGTTTCTTATAATAATTTATATGAAGAAAATACTATTATATCAGTTTTAGAAAAAGGTTATAAAATAAATAATAGATTATTAAGACCTTCTTTAGTAATAGTAAATAAAAAATAAATATGAGTAAAATTATAGGTATTGATTTAGGTACTACTAATTCTTGTGTTTCAATAATGGAAGGAAACCAATCTAAAGTAATAGAAAATTCTGAAGGTTCTAGAACTACACCTTCTGTAGTAGCTTATCAAGAAAATGGTGAAATTTTAGTTGGTTCTCCAGCAAAAAGACAAGCTATAACTAATCCTAAAAATACTATATATGCTGCTAAAAGATTAATAGGTCGTAAATTTAATGAAAAAGAAGTACAAAAAGATATAGATATTATGCCATATGAAATAATTAAATCTAATAATGGTGATGCTTGAATAAATATTAGAAATAAAAAAATAGCACCTCCACAAATATCTGCAGAAGTATTAAAAAAAATGAAGAAAACTGCAGAAGATTATTTAGGTTTTAAAGTAAATGAAGCGGTTATTACAGTACCGGCATATTTTAATGATGCTCAAAGACAAGCTACAAAAGATGCAGGAAGAATTGCAGGATTAGAAGTTAAAAGAATAATAAATGAACCAACAGCTGCTGCCTTAGCTTTTGGTTTAGATAAAGTTTTAAATAATGATAAAAAAATTGCTGTATATGATTTAGGAGGAGGTACTTTTGATATTTCAATAATAGAAATATCTAATATAGAAGGAGAAAAACAATTTGAAGTTTTATCTACTAATGGTGATACTTTTTTAGGAGGTGAAGATTTTGATAAAAAATTAATTGATTATGTAATAAATGAATTTAAAAAAAATAATGGTATTGATTTATATAAAGATTCTATAGCTTTACAAAGAATAAAATCTTCTGTTGAAAGAGCAAAAATTGAATTATCTTCTTTATATGAAACAGAAATAAATGAACCATATATAACTGTTAATAATAATATTCCTTTACATTTAAATTTAAAAATTACAAGATCGAAATTTGAATCTTTAGTTGAGGATTTAATTAATAAAACTATAAAACCTTGTGAAATTGCTGTTAAAGATGCTAAAATAAATATAAATGAAATTTCTGATGTTATATTAGTTGGAGGTATGACAAGAATGCCTAAAATACAAGAAAAAGTAAAAATTTTTTTTAATAAAGAACCAAGGAAAGATATAAATCCTGATGAAGCTGTAGCTATAGGTGCTGCAATACAAGGTGCTGTTATTTCTGGAGATAAAAAAGATTTGTTATTATTAGATGTAACACCATTATCATTAGGTATAGAAACTATGGGAGGAATAATGACTAAAATGATAAAAAAAAATACAACAATACCTACTAAATTTAGTCAAGTATTTTCTACAGCAGAAGATAATCAACCTATGGTAACTATTAGAATTTATCAAGGAGAAAGAGAAATGGCTAATAATAATAAGTTATTAGGTGAATTTAATTTAGAAGGTATAGAATCTGCTCCTAGAGGAGTACCTCAAATAGAAGTTACATTTGATATTGATGTAAATGGTATACTTCATGTTACAGCAAAAGATAAAAATACTAATAAAGAAAATAAGATTACTATTAAAGCAAATTCAGGATTAAATGAAAATGAAATAGAAAAAATGATTAAAGATGCTGAAATAAATTCTGAAGAAGATAAAAAAATAAAAGATTTAATTGAAGTAAAAAATAAAGCTGATACTTTAATACATTCAGCAAATAAAATTATAGAAAAAAATAGTAATTTAATAAGTGAAAATGATATTAACAATTTAAAAAAAGAAATTATAGAATTAGAAGATTTAGTTAAATTAAACGATAAAATTAAAATAGAAAATAAAATAAATTCTCTTTCTGTAATTTTACAAAAAATAAATAGTGAAATTTATAAAAATAAAAATATTAATAAAAAAGATGAAGATATTAAAAATAATAATGAAGATTTAGAAAAAAATGATGAAAATAAAGTTGTTGATAAAGATTTTAAAGATATAAAATAAAAAATATGAAAAAAAAAGATTATTATGAAATTTTAGGATTATCATCTAATGCAAGTTTTGAAGATATAAAAATGTCATATCGTAAATTAGCTATGAAATATCACCCAGATAGAAATCCTAATAATAAAGAGGCAGAAGATAAATTTAAAGAAATAAAAGAAGCTTATGAAAATTTATCTGATCCTATAAAAAGAAAAAATTATGATAAATATGGAAGTGTAAATTATAATGATAATTTAAATAATAATTTTAATGAAACTTTTAGTGATATATTTAGTGAATTTTTTAGTAATGAAGAAGATGAAGAATATGAAAATATTAATAAATGAAGTAATTTTAGAAAAAAAAAAAAGAATAATGATGATTTAAATGAAAATATTGATTTATATTATAAATTAAAAATAACTTTAAATGAAGCTATAAATGGTTTAAATACATATATAGAAATATATTATTTAGATATTTGTTTAAATTGTAATGGTACTGGTTCAAAATCTTATATAAAATGTAATTTATGTAAAGGAAAAGGCAAATTAAATATTCAAAAAAGTTTTTTTAATATTAAACAAAAATGTTATAAATGTAATGGTAAAGGTAAAATTGTAAGATTATTATGTAAATTTTGTAATGGTGATGGAAAATTAAAAAAAAAAAAAAAAATAAATATAAAAATACCTAAAGGTATTGAAAATGGTATGAAAATTAAAATATATAATTCTGGTAATGTTTATAAAAATAGAAAAATATATGGAAATCTCTATGTTGAAATTTTTATTAAAAATAATATTTTTTTTAAAAGAATAAAAAATGATTTATTTTGTAAAATTTCAATTTCTTATTATAAAGCTATATTTGGAGGTAAAATTAACATTTCAACTTTTTATGGAAAAATATTATTTTATATTCCTAAAGGAATTCAAAATAATACAATATTAAAATTAAAAAATAAAGGAATAAAAAAAGTAAATTCTAATTTTTATGGTGATTTATATTGTTCTGTTTTTATAAAAATACCTATTGATTTAAATAAATTTCAAAAAAAAAAATTAATAAAATTAAAAAAAATATTAGATAAATAAAAAAATAATATTTTATTATTATGTACTATATTATAAAAAATCATTTAAAGAAAACATTAAATATAAATTTTTTTAAAAAAAAAAAAAAAGTTGCTATAGCATATAGTGGAGGAATTGATTCTTCTGTTTTATTAAATATTATTTATAAATTAAATTTAAATAAAAAATTAAATATATTTATTATATATATAAATCATAATATTAATAAAAATTTTTTTTTTTTAAAAAAAAAATTAAAAAAAAATTTAAAAAAATATAAATATTTAAGAATAAAAATTATTAAAATAAAAAAAAATAAAGATAATAATTTAGAAAAAAAATTAAGAGATCAAAGATACTTAAAAATTTTGAATTATTGTAAAAAAAACAATATAAAATATGTATTATTAGCTCATCATAAGTTAGATTTAATAGAAAATATTTTTTTAAATATTTTAAGAGGTTGTAATTTATTTAATATAATTAATATTAAAAATATTAATATTTTAAATAATATAAAAATAATAAGACCTTTTTTAAATTTATCTAAAATATATATAAAAAAATATTCTAAAATATATAAAATAAAATTTATTAATGATAAAACAAATTATAATATCTATTATAAAAGAAATATTTTAAGAAATAAAATTATTCCTTTTATTTTAAATTATTTTCCAAATTTTATAAAAAAATTAAATAATTTAAAAAAAAATATATTTTTTTATAAAAAATTATTTAAAATTTTATATAAAAAAAATTATAATAAAAATATTTTTAATGAAAATATTTATATAAATAAAATAAATTTAATTAAAAATAATTTAGAAATAAATAATTTAATATTTTATTATTTAAAAAAAAATAATTTTTTAATATATTCATTAAAATGACTTTTAAATTTTAAAAATAAAATAAAAAAAAAAAATATATGTATAAAAAATAATGAATTTTATATTAAAATTTATAATAATATTTTATTTATTTTTAAAAAAAATAAAAATATAATATTTAAAAAAATAAATTTTTTTTTTTATTGAAAAGGAGAAAAATATATAAATTTTCCTATTTTTAATGGAAAATTATATTTTATAAAAAATAAAACAGGTATACCTGTTTTATTTTTAAAAAATAAAATTTTATTTTTAAAAAATTTAAAAAAAAATATATATATAAAAATTAATAAAAAAAAACCTATAAAAAAAGTAAAAAAATATTATAAAAATAATTTTTTTTTTTTACCTTCTATTTTTATTAAAAATAAAGTTATATATATTTATAATATAGGAATTAATATATATTTTAAAAAATATTACAAAAATAATAAAAATTTATTTTTAAAAATATATTGAAAATTTAATATATTATTTTAATAAATATTTTTTTTTTTTTTTAATAATTTTTTTAATAAAATATATTATATTATTTAAATTATTTTTTATCTCTTTATTTTTTTTTATTTTTTCTATATCTAATAATAAAGAAATTATTATTATTAATTTATATTCATTATATATTATATTTTTTATTTCTTTTAAATAAAAAAAATTCATAATTATTTTTTATATTTATTTTTTAAAAATATTGTTAAATTAAAATATAAATTAAAATAATTTATATTTATTTTTTTTAAAAAAAAATATCCATAATTTTCAAATTGGTAAATTTTATTTAAATAAAATAAATTACATTCTATAAAAAAAAATTTTATTATTTTTGTATTTATATTTATAATATTTTTTATATTTTTTATCATATTAGGAAAAGGAAATTTTAAAATTGGTTTATACAATAATATTTTTGAAAATATTATATTATTTTTAGAAATTCAATTTATTTTTATATTTTTTTTATTTTTTTCTTTAAATAAATAATATTTAAATTTTTTTTTATTAATACATTTAATAAAAAATAAATATTTAAGTTTTAAATATTTATTTTTTATTAAATTATTTTTTTCTATTATTATTTTTTTTGTAAATGGAAAATATCTATATATTTTGTTATAATAAAAATTATTTTTTGAATATAATCTTGCTTTACATTCAATAAATTTATTATTAGGAAAATTATTTATTATTATAATTATAGGATTTGAAATACACATTATTCTATTAGATATTTTATCTATTTTTTTTCTTGTAATATTTTCAAAAAATGATAAATTAAAATTACTATAGTTTTTTGTAAAATTATTACATAAAAATATTTTTTTTAATATATTTTTATTATAACCCCTTTTTTTTAAAGAAGATATTGTAAATATTCTTTCATCTTTTCAATTATTTAAATATTTTTTATTTATCAAATATTTTATTTTTCTTTTACTATTTAATATATATGTTATATTTAATTTAGAAAATTCATATTGTTTAGATAAATTGAATTTAAATATACCTATTTTTTTTAATTTTTTTAATATTCAATTATAATAAAAATTATAATTTATAAATTCTAAAGTACAAAAAGAATGAGTTATATATTCTATAGAGTCTTCTAAAGGATGTGCAAAAATATAAGTAGGATATATGTTTCAAATATTATTTATATTGAAATGTTTTTTATTTATTATTCTATATATTATTGGATTTTTTTTAATTATTAAATTATTTTTTTTTTTTAAATTTAATCTAACTGAAAATAATTTTTCTTTATATTTTCCTTCTCTCATTTTTTCTAATAAATATAAACATTTTTTTTTGTTATTAATATTTTTTTTATTATTTTTTTCTTTTTTTATAAAAACATAATTATAAATTATTAATATTTGTGCACAATAAAAAAATTTATCATAATAATTACTAGCAAATTTTATAAATTTATTTTTAAAAGTATATCCTAATCATTTTAAAGATTTTATTATTGATATAACATATTTTTTTTTTTCTTTATTAGGATTTGTATCATCAAATCTTAAATAAAATATTCCATTATATTTTTTGGATATATTTAAATTAATTAAAAAAGTTTTTATATGACCTATATGTAAATCTCCATTAGGTTCTGGAGAAAATCTTGTAATTATATTTGGTAATATTTTATAATTTTCATCTTTTCTATAATTATATTTTTTATTTTTAATATCTTTTAATATTATTTTATCTAAAAAACTTTTTTTTAATTTCATTTATTATTACAGTTGATAGGAATTGAACCTATGACTTTTTGATTCGCAATCAAATACTCTATCCTCTGAGTTACAACTGTATTTTAAATTTTAAAATATTTACATATTTAAATAATTAGGTCCATTTCCTCCTTCACATGGTGTTCATTTTATATTTTGTTTTGGATCTTTTATACTACAAGTTTTACAATGTAAACAATTTTGAAAATTTATTTGTAAATTTTTATTAATATATTCATATACATTTGCTGGACAATATCTTTCTTCTATTTTATTATATAAATTATAATTAATATTTAAATATTTTTTATTTTTAAATTTTAAATGAGAAGGTTGATTATCGTTATATTTTAAATTTGAAAAAATTAATGAACTACTTTTACTGAAAGTATTAATATTATTATATTTTTTATATTTTATTTTATTTTCAAAATTTGATAAATTTATCATTTTATAATCATATTTTTTATATTTTAAATTATTTTTTTTATTATAAAAAATTTTATTTATAATTAATAATAATATTCCTAAATAAAAACCTTTTATCATAAATATTTTATGATTTTTAGCATTATATAATTCTTTATATAATCATGTTTTTTTAAAAATATTATTTATTTTTTTTTTTTTATTTATTTTTTTATATATTATATATTCAGCTGCTATAATTCCGCTTTTTATTGATGTATGTATACCTTTTAAACTAGAAGAATTTAAAAAACCTGCTGAACATCCTATAATTATTATATTATTAAAATTTAATTTAGGAATAGAATTTAAATCTCCTAAATTTATAACTCTAGCTCCGTATGAAATACATTTTCCATTTTCTAAAAATTTATTTATTAATGGATGTAGTTTAAATTTTTGAAATTCATCATATGGTGAAATATATGGATTTTTATAAGATAAACTTATTATATAACCAACAGAAATAATATTATTTTCCATATTATATAAAAAACCACCACTATAAATTTTTTTATTTAAAGGTCAACCAAAAGTATGTAAAATTAATCCTTTATTATAATTTTTATTTTTTATTTTTCATAATTCTTTTATTCCTAAAGAATAATTTTGTGAATTTTTATTTTTATTTAAATTATATTTTAATATTATTTTTTCAGTTAAAAATCCTTTAGCACCTTCTGCTAATATTAAATTATTAAAGTATATTTTTATACCACAAAAAAAATTTTTATTTGGTATTTTATATTTATTAATATTAAATTCATTTGTTTTTATATAAATAACTTTATTATTTTTATAAACTATTTTTTTTGCAGCTATACTTTCAAATATTTCAATATTTAATTTTTTTGCTTCTTTAGAAAGTCAAATAATAAATTTTGATAATGAAATAATATATTTATTTTTATTTTTTAAATTTTTAGGAATAATTATATTAGGTATTTTATAATAATTTAATCTTGTTAAATAATATATTAAATCTAATTTTACTTTATTTTTAAATAATAAATTTTTAAATTTTCAATTAGGTAAAAGTTCTTTTAAATATTTAGTATTAAAAATTGCACCAGAAATAATATTTGAAGAAATAAATTTTGATTTTTCTATTACACAAATAGATAATTTTAAATTAAAAAATATACTTAATTGTTTTAATTTTATAGCACATGATATTCCAGAAGGTCCAGCACCAATTATAATAATATCATAATTTATATTTTCATATAAATATTTTTTTTTATTTATCATTATTTTTATATATTTATTTGTTTTTAAAGACTTTTGAAATTATAGTTAAAATAATATATTTTATATTTTTTATTATTTTTTTATTTTTAATATTTTTATTATATATTTTTTTTAAATTTATAATTATTTTATATATATATAATAATTTTTTAACTTTTATTTTTTTAATTATAAAGTTTATTTTTTTTATATTTATTTTTTTAAATAAATTATTTATTTTTATAATATTTTTTTTTTTACTTTTTATAAAAAATTTTATATTATATTTTAATATTCAAAATATAAAATATATATTATCATTTTTTAAAAAAAAATTTATTATTTTAAAAATTTTTTCTAAATTATAATAATATAAAAAATAATTCAAATTATAAATATTATATTTATTTATATAATATTTATTAAATTTATATTTTTTTATTTTTTTTTTAAAAATATTTAAATTTTTTTTAAATAAAAATAAATTATTATTATTAATAAATATTACATTTTTATAATAACTTATATTTATTTTATTTATATTATAATTTAAAATAAATATAGTTTTATATTTTATATTTAATTTTAATAAATTATTTATATTTAAAATAATATTTATATATATTACTAATATTATTTTATTTTTAATTAAAAAAAATATATTTTTTTTTTTAAATTTTATAAAATCTATTTTTTTATTTATAAAAAATGTTATTATTTTTATATTTTTATTTTTTTTTAAAAAAAAATATTTTATTTTTTTTAATAATTTAAAATTTAAATAATAATTATTTCCATATAATATAATTTTATCTTTCAAATTAAATTATAAAATTTAATATTTTATTTTTTATAAATATTATTTTTTTAATATTTTTTTTATTATTAATATAATATTTTATTTTTTTATTATTAGTTATTTTTTTTTTTATTAAATTTAAATTTGTATTTTTAATTGTTTTAAAAATAAATTTAAATTTACCATTAACTTGAACTATTATTTTGATTTTATTGTTTTTAAAATTACTTATATTAGGTCAATTAATATTTTCTATATTATTATAAAATTTATTAAAATTTAATTTACTTCATAATTCTCTTATAATATAAGGAATAATAGGATATAATAATTTAAAAAATATTAAAGTTATTTTTATTAAAATAGTATTAAATTTAATATTATTTTTTATTTTTTTTTTAAAAATATTTAATATTTTCATAAAATATGATACTATAGTATTATAATTTATTTCTTTATAATTATTATTTATTTTTTTAAAAAATTTATTTAATTTATAATAATATATAATTTTTTTTTTATTTTTTTTAAAAAAATAAATTTTAAATTTATTTTTATTTAAATTATAAAAATTTCATAAATTAAATAAAAAATTTTTACATCCCTTTATATTTTTATGTTTTCAAATTAATTTTTTTTCTATTGGAGAAGAAAAAATAATAAATAATTTAATTATATCTATACCATACTTATTTATATAATATTGAGGATTTATTCCATTTTTTTTTGATTTTGACATTTTTTGTATTTTTCCTATTATAATATTTTTTTTTATTATATTTTTATTTTTTATAATAATTTTATTACAGTTAATATATATTTTTTTATTATTTTTATTTGATAAAATATAATAAGTATTATTTAATACAATTCCTTGAATTAATAAATTTAAAAATGGTTCATTAATATTTATTAATTTTAAATCTCTTATAACTTTTGTAAAAAATCTTGAATATAATAAATGTAATATGGAATGTTCTATACCTCCTATATATTTATTAATAGGCATAAAATATTTATTAAATAAGAAAAAATTATTTGAAATAAAAATATATTTTATAAAATATCAAGAAGAATCTACAAATGTATCCATTGTATCTGTTTCTTTTTTTATAAAATTTTTACATTTAAAACATTTAGTTTTTAAAAATTTTTTATTATTTTTAAGAGGATTTATATAACCATTGGGTATTAAATTTTTTGGTAAAATTAATATTTTTTTTTTATAAAAAATATTTTTACATTTATAACAATTTAATAATGGTATAGGAGTACCTCAATATCTTTGTCTAGAAATACCCCAATTATGTAATTTAAATTTTGTTTTTAAATTACATAATTTTTTTTTTTTTAAATTATAAAAAATTATATTTTTTAAAAATATTTTTTTTAAATTATTATATTTACTATAAAAATATAATTTATCTTTAATAATATTATTTTTAAATAATAAATAATTTTTTTTTATAAATTTTTTATTTTTATTTATATAAAATAAGTTTTTATTTTTTTTATTATATTTATTTAAAATATATAAAATTTCTATTTTATTATTAAATAAAGGATTTTTTAAATATATTTTATTAAAAAAAATATTTCTATTAAAATATTTTTTTATTTTATTTTTATAAATATTTTTATAAATATAATTATTTTTATTTATTAAAAAAAAATTTATAAAATTTATTAAATATATATTTTTAATTTTTATATTAAATATATTTTTGTAATTATTTTTTTTATGTATATTAAAAATAATATTATAAACTATATTTTTCCCTATTCAATTTTTTTGCATTATTTTAATTTTATTTGGTCATTTTAATAAATATTTTTTTAAGTAAAATAATAATTCATTAGCATATTTTAATATATTTATATAATACATTCTAATTTTTTTTTTTTTTACTTTAATATTAGATCTTCAACCTCTTCCATTTATTATTTGTTCATTAGCTAAAACTGTATTATCTTTTGGATCTCAATTTACATATTTTTTTTTTATATATATTAGTTTTTTTTTAAACATTAATAAAAATAATCATTGATTTCATTTATAATATTCTTTTTTGCATGTTGAAAATTCTTTTTTTCAATTTATAGATAAATCAAAATTTAAAATTTGTTTTTTCATATATTTTATATTTTTTTTTATTCATTTATATGGAGTAATATTATAATTAATAGCAGCATTTTCTGCTGGTAAACCAAAAGAATCTCAAGACATAAACATTAATGTATTATATTTTTTCATATTATAATATCTAAATAATATATCATTAATAATATAATTTCTTAAATGACCTATATGTAATTTTCCAGAAGGATATGGTATCATAGAACAAGTATAATATTTTTTTTTATTTCTATTTTTTTTTTTTTTAAATTTTAATTTTTTTTTTTGAATTTTTAATTCTATTATTTTATGATTATATATATTAATCATATTTTAAAATTAATTTATTTAAAGTATTTATTAAATATTTACAATCTTTTTTTTTTCCTATTGAAATTCTTAAAAAATTATTAATTTTATAATAAGAAAAATGTCTTACTAAAATATTTTTTTTTTTTAAAATTTTATTTAAAAAAAAAGCTTTATATTTAATATGTTTTACAAATATAAAATTAGAATTTGATTTTAAAATTTTAAAATTCATTTTTTTTAATTTTTTTATTAAGAATAATTTATTTTTAATTATTTTATTTCTGATAATATTAAAATATTTTTCATCTTTTATTGATTCTATTGCAGAAATAAATGAAATATAATTTACAGGATATGAATTAAAACTATTTTTTATATTTTCTAATATTTTAATAATTTTTTTATTTGCAATTACATATCCAATTCTTAAACCTGCTAATAATCTTGATTTAGAAAAAGTTTTTACTATTATTAAATTTGAATATTTATTTATTAAAAAAATAGAACTTTCTCCTCCAAAATCTATATAAGCTTCATCTATTATAATAATAGAATTAATATTATTTTTTATTATATATTCTATTTTATCTAAAGATAATAAAATTCCTGTTGGAGCATTAGGATTTGTTAATATAATATTATTTATAGAATTTTTATTTTTAATATAATTATTTATATCTATATTAAAATTTTTTTTTAAAGGTAATATTTTGTATTTTATATTATATAATTTAGTATAAGTTAAATAAAAATTATAAGTTATATCAGGAAAAATTGTATAAAAATTATTTTTTAAAATAGAAAAAAAAATATGTGCTAAAACTTCATCTGATCCATTACCAATAAATATTTGATTTTTTTTTATAAAATATTTTTTTGAAATTATATATTTTAATTTTTTAAGATTGTAATCTGGATATAAACTTATATTATTATTTAATTTTATTAATATAGAATTTAATATTTTAGGAGAAGGAGAAAATGGATTTTCATTAGTATTTAATTTTATAAAATTATTTTTTTGTTTTCCAGGAATATAAGGTTTTATTTTTTTTATTATTTTATTATAAATAAAATTCATTTAAATATTTATATAATTTAAATATAAATAATTAAATTCTATAAATATTTTTCTAGCTTTAATATTATTACCCATTAAATCATTAAATAATTTATTAGTATATTTTATATTTTTTATTTTTACTTTTAATAAAGATCTAGTTTTCGGATTCATAGTTGTTTTTCATAATTGATTAGAATTCATTTCTCCTAATCCTTTATAACGTTGTAAATTTATATTTTTTTTAAATTTTATTAAAAAATAATTTAATATTTTTTTAAAATTTTTAATATTTATTTTTTTATAAAATATTTTTTTTTTTTTTTTATCTAAATCATAAACATATATTTTTTTATTTTTTAAATATAAAAAAATTTTTGAAATATTGTATATTTCATTATATTTTTTATTTTTTAAAAATAAAGAATTTATTTTTAATAAATTATTTATATTTTTTTTATATTTTATATAAATTGTATATTTATTATTTTTTATTTTATATTTTATATTTATATTTTTATTATTTATTGTCTTATTTAAATTTTTAATAGTTTTTTTACATGATTTATAATTTGAAATATTAATTTTTATTCCTTTTAATAAACAATAAAAAATAATATTTTTTATTTTATTAAATGTTTTTGATATTATTTTTTGTATTTTATTATATTTATTAAATAAATATAAAAAATTTATTTTTTTATTTATTTTAATATTTTTTTTACTTATAAAATTAATTTTTTTAGAAAAAAAATTTAATATATATTTATTAAATTCTATATCATTTTTAAAATAAATACTTTCTTTTTTTTTCTTTATTTTGTATAATGGAGGTTGAGCAATATAAACATATTGTTTATTTATTAATTCTGGTATATATCTGTAAAATAAAGTTAATAATAATGTTCTTATATGTGCTCCATCTATATCTGCATCTGTCATTATAATTATATTATTATATTTTAATTTTTTAATATAAAATTTATTTTTTTCAATTTTTAATCCCAATATTGTTAATAAAGTTGTAATTTGTTTAGATTTTATTATTTTTTCAAAATTTGATTTTTCAACATTTAAAACCTTTCCTCTTAAAGGTAAAATAGCTTGAAATTTTCTATTTCTAGCTTGTTTTGCTGATCCACCTGCTGAATCTCCTTCAACTATATATAATTCTGAAATTTTTGGATTTTTTTCTTGACATTCAGATAATTTTGATGATAAATAAATATTATTTTTAGAAAATAATTTTGATATAATCATTTTATTATTTTTAATTTTTATTCTTGAAATTGCAGAATTTATTATTTTTTTACATATATTTTTAGAAAATAAAATATTTTTTTTTAAAAAAATATTTAATTTATTAAAAATTAATTCTTCTATTGGCAATCTTACTTCTTCAGAAATTAATTTATCTTTTATTTGTGAATTAAACTTAGGATTACTCATTTTTAAAGATAATATACAATTCATTCCTTCTCTTATATCATCTCCTGAAATTTCAATATTATTTTTTTTAAATTTATTTTTTTTAATGTATTTATTTATTATTCTTGTAATAGAAGTTTTTAATGTTATTAAATGAATACCTCCATTTTTTTGAATTATATTATTTGTATAACATAAAATTTTTGATTTTATAGAAAAATTTCATAATATAAATATACTTATTTCTATACTATTTATTAATTTTTTCATTTTTATTATTTTTTCACCAATTATTTTTTTATTAATATTTATATTTTTTAAATAATTAATTATACCATTATTAAATTTTATTTTTTTTTTCTTTTTTATTCTAAAATCTATAATATTAATTTTTAATTTTTTATTTAAAAAAGATAAAGTTTTTAATTTTTCATATATTATATCATAACTAGGATATATATTTTTAAATATTTTTTTATTTAATAAAAATTTTATTTTTGTTCCTCTTTTTTTTGTTTTTCCTATTATTTTTACTTTTGAATATTTTATATTATTTTTAATATATATTTTTCTATTTTGTAAAATTCCAAATTTAAATTCTAAAAAATATTTTTTTTTATTTTTATATATTATTAATTTTACTCTTTTAGATAAGGCATTTAAACATGATAAACCTACACCATGTAAACCACTTGATATTTTATATGATTTATTATTAAATTTACTTCCAGAATGTAATTCAGTCATTACTATTTCTGCCGCACTTCTTAAAGGTATATTATTATCATCTTCTTTAATATTTATAGGTATTCCTCTTCCATTGTCATATATAGAAATATAATTATTTTTATAAATTTTAATATTTATTAAATTACAAAAACCCGATAAAAATTCATCTATTGAATTATCAATTACTTCAAAAATTAAATGATGTAAACCACTACCATCATTTGTACTTCCTATATACATATCGGGTCTTTTTTTTATTGCTTCTAAACTATTTAAAACTTTTATAGAATTTTCATTATATTTATTAATAGTATTCATATTAAATTTCTATTGGCATTATTATATATTTAAAATTTTTTTTATTATAAATTTTAATTAAAATTGATTTTTTTTTATTAAATTTAAAAATAATATGTTTATTTTTTATATTTGTTAATATTTCTAATAAATATTTAATATTTAAATTAATATTTATATTTTTATTTTTATAATTTATATTTATTTTTTCGTTAGAAATTTCTTCTATTTTATTAAAAGAACTAATTTTTAAATTATTTCTTTTTATATTAAATTTTATTATTTTAATTTTATCTTTTTCTATTAAAGAAATTTTTTTAATAATATTTAAGATTTTTTTTCTATTTATTTTAATTTTATATCTATATTTTTTATTTATAATATATTTATAATTTATAAAATCTTCTTTTATTAATCTTGAAATAAATTTTATTTTAAAAATTTTAAATATTATATAATTTTTTAAAATAATTATTTTAATTTTTTTTTTTTCATAATTTAATATTTTTATTATTTCAAATATATTTTTTTTTGGAATTATAATTTTTGTTTTATAATTATTTTTTATATTTAAAAAATAATATGATAATCTAAATCCATCTGTACTTAAAAATGAAATTTTTTTTTTTTCTATATTTATTAATAAACCATTTAATGAATATTTTGCATTTATGTTACTTATTGAATTATATAATATTTTAAATATTTTTTTAATTTTATATTCTTTAACTTTAAAACAAATTTTTTTTTTTATAATTTTATTAAAAATAGGAAAATTTTTAAATTTTTGGGATTTTAAAATTGTATTGTATTTTTTTGACTTTAAAATAATTATATTTTTTATTATATAAATATATATATAATTACTATTTTTTAAATAAGAAATAATTTTTATAAATTTTTCTGAATCTATTAAAAATTTTATATTATCATAATTTTTTTTTATATTTATTTTAAATTCTAATTGTATTTCATTATTAGAAGTTATAAATAATATTTTTTTTTTAATTTTTTTTATAAATAAATTTAATAATATTTTAAAATTTATTTTTTTTTTAATTATTCTAACTATTTTTTTTATTAAAAAAAAAATTTTTTTTTTTCTAATTTTTAATATTTTCATTAAAATTATAGCTGGTTTAGCTCATCTGGTAGAGCTCCTGACTTGTAATCAGGAGGTAACGGGTTCAAGTCCTGTAGCCAGCAAAAATTTAATTAATATGAAAAAATTTATTAAAAAATACCTTATTAAAAAAATTAAAAAAAATATTAAAAAATATAATTATTTATTAAAAAAAATACAAGATAAAAATATTTTTAATAATTTAAAAAAATATAAAAAAATTTGTAAAAATATTTTTAAAATAAGACCTATAATTAAATATTATAATTTATATAAAAAAGAAATTAATAAGATAAAAGAAAATAAAAAATTTATAAATGATAAAGAATTTAAAAATATAGCTTTAGATGAAATAAAAAAATGTAAAGATAAGATATTTTTTTTAAATAAAAAAATAGAAAAAAATATTATAATTAATAAAAATATTAATAATAAAATATTATTAGAAATAAGAGCTGCTAGTGGTGGAGAAGAAGCAGCATTATTTGTAAAAGATCTTTATAAAATGTATTTTAATTTTTCTCAAAAAAATAATTGAAAAATAAAAATTTTATCTTTTATTAAATCAAATAATAATGGATATAAAGAAATAATTATTCAAATATATGGTTTAAATTCTTATTCTTTATTAAAAAATGAATCTGGAAATCATAGAGTTCAAAGAATACCTATAACAGAATCTCATGACAAAGTTCATACTTCTACTTGTACCATTGCTGTTATTAATAAAATTAAAAATAATAAAAAAATTTTAATTAATAATAAAGATTTAAAAATACATACTTTTAAAGCTTCTGGCGCCGGAGGTCAACATGTAAATAAAACAGATTCTGCTGTAAGAATTTTTCATATACCTACTAAAATTACTGTAGAATGTCAAAGTAATAGAAGTCAACATATAAATAAGAAAAACGCTTTAAAAATTTTAAAATATAAAATATTAAAAATAAATAAAAATTCAATTAAAAATAAAGAAGATAAATTTAGAAAAAGTTTAATAGGCACAGGTAAAAGATCTGAAAAAATTAGAACTTATAATTTTCCTCAAAATAGAGTTACAAATCATAAAATAAATTTAACAGTATATAATTTAAATTCTATTTTAAATGGTAATTTAGAAAAAATATTTAAATAATTATGTATATATATGATAAATATGATAGATTATTAATACAAGAAAGAATATTTCAATATATAGATCAATATAAAAGATATAAAGAAAAAGAAATAGATAAAAATATTTTTAGAAGTATAAGATTAAAAAATGGAATTTATAAACAAAAAAATTTATACATGATAAGAATAGCTATACCATATGGTTTATTATCTTCTAAACAAATAAAAATTTTATATAAAATTTCTAAAAAATATGATAAAGGTTATGGTCATTTTACTACAAGACAAAATATTCAATTTAATTGAATAAAATTAAATAAAACTATAAAGATATTAAAATACTTATCTTCTTGTAATATGCATTGTATACAAACATCAGGTAATTGTATAAGAAATATTACTTCAGATGAATATTCAGGAATACGTAAAAATGAAATTGTTGATTGTAGAATTTTTGCTGAAATTATAAGACAATGAAGTACTTTTCATCCTGAATTTTCAAATTTGCCACGTAAATTTAAAATAGCAATTTCTAATAATAAAAATGATAAAGCGGTTATTTTAATACATGATATAGGTTTGAAAATAATAAAAAAAAATTCTAAATTAGGATTTAGAATATTTGTAGGAGGAGGTTTAGGTAGAATTCCTATTTTAGCAAAATTAATATGTAACTTTTTACCTTATAAATATATATTATCTTATTTAGATATTATATTAAGAATATATAATAATTATTCAATAAGAAATAATATATATAAATCTAGAATAAAAATATTGGTTAAAAATATTGGAATAAAAAAATTTTCTAATTTAATAAAAAAAGAATGAAAAAAAAATATAAATAAAAAATTAATAATAATAAATAAAGAATATAAAAAAATTTTTAAATATTTTAATAAAAAAACAAAAATTAATATAAAAATAAATAATATTATTCATAAAAATAAAAAAAATAATTTATTTAATTTATGAATAAATAAAAATGTTATTTATAAACATAAAAATAAAAATTATTGTATAGTAAATTTGCCATTAAAATCTTATAATTTACCTACAGGAAATATTACTTCAAAACAACTTTTTTTATTATATATTTTATCAAAAAAATATAATAAATCTGAAATAAGAGTAACTCATGAACAAAATTTATTATTTACTTATGTAAAAATAAAAAATTTATATAATATTTGAAAAAAAATAAATATTTTTAAATTATTTAGTTTAAATAATAATTTATTAACAGATAATATTTGTTGTCCTGGTGATAATTTTTGTTCTTTAGCTAATACTAGTTCAATATTTTTAAATAGATTAATATATAAAAATTTTAATAATAATATCGTTCAAAATAAAATTAATAAAATTAAAATTAATATTTCTGGTTGTATAAATTCTTGTGCTCATCATCATATTGCTAATATTGGAATTTTAGGTTTAAAAAAAAAAAATAAAGAATTTTATCAAATATCTTTAGGAGGTAATTATGGTACTTTTACTAAATTTGGAAATATTTTAGGACCTTCTTTTTCTAAAAAAAATATTATATTAGTAATAAATAAAATTTTACAATTATTTTTAAAAAAAAAAAAAAAATATAATTATTTTAAAAAATATATTAATAGTATTAATATTAATTATATAAAAAAAAATATTTATTAAATTAATATGAATTTTTTATTATATAAAAATAATATTTTAAAAAACAAATTTATAATTTTAAATAAAAAAAATAGTATTATATTAAATAATATTATATTAAAAAAAAAAATAATATTTTATACTAAGTTTTTTTTAATTTTTTTTAAAAAATGTTTTTTTTTTAAAAAAAACATTTTTTAAAAAAAACTATATAAAATTTAAAAAAAATAAAAATGTTTTTAAATATTATAATTTAATAAAAGGTATATTAATAAATAATGATAATTTATATTATTATTTTTATACTAATAAATTTAAAAATTTTAATATAAAAATAATTATTTATAAAAATTTTAATATTAATAATATATTTTTTATAAAAAAATTAAACTTTTTAAATTTATTTAATATTAAAAATAAAAAAATTAATATTTATAAATTTTTATATAAAATTAATATTTTTACTTTTAATTTACAAAATTAATAATTATGAATTTCAAATTTATAAAAAATATTAAAAAATTTATAAATAATATAATATTAAAAAAAATTTTATTAATATCTAGTTTATCTGTTGAAGATATTTTAATTTCTAGTATTTTTTTTAAAAAAAATACTTTTATAAAAATTTATATTTTTAATACTGGTAAAATATATAAAGAAACTTTAAATTTATTAAATATTATAAAAAAAAAATATAATTTCTTAATTATTAATTTTTTTTATAATAAAAAAAAATTTAAAAATTTTATTAATAAAAAAGAATTAAAATATTTTTATAAAAAAAATAATATTCGAAAAAAATGTTGTTATACTAAAAAAGTTTTAAGTTTAAATAAAATTTTAAATTTTAAGTATAATTATATTACTGGACAAAGAAAATATAATTATTTTAAAAGAGAAAAAATAAATATAATAGAAATTGATATTATAAATAATGTTTTAAAATTTAATCCATTATTTTTATTATCTTTTAAAAAAATTTTAAGATATATTAAAAAAAAAAAAATTTTATTTAATATATTATATAAAAAAAATTTTATTTCCATAGGATGTTATACATGTACTAGAATTTCAAAATATTATGAAAATACTAGAACATCTAGATGGTGATGGGAAAATTCTTTTATTAAAGAATGCGGATTAAATAATAGTTAATTTAAATAATGAAATTATTTAAAGATACTTCTGATGAAAAAAATATAAAATATTTAGAATCTGAATCAATTAATATAATAAGAGAAGTTGCTTCTCAATGTAATAATCCAGTACTTTTATTTTCAGGAGGAAAAGATTCTATAGTTTTATTAAAAATATTGGAAAAATCTTTTTGACCTAATTCTATTCCATTTAAAGTATTACATATAGATACTGGTTTTAATTTTAAAGAAGTTATTTTTTTTAGAAATAAAATAAAAAACAAATTAAAAGAAAATTTTATTATTAGAAATGTAGAAGATACTATAAAAAAAAATGGATTAATAAAATCAGAAATATTAAATAGAAATAAAATACAATCTATTACTTTATTAGAAGCTATAAAAGAATTTAATTTTGATGTTTGTTTAGGAGGTGCTAGAAGAGATGAAGAAAAATCTAGAGCAAAAGAAAGAATATTTTCATTTAGAGATAAATTGGGTAGATGAAATCCAAAAAAACAAAGACCTGAATTATGAAATTTATACAATTCAAAAATAAAAAAAAAAGAAAATATAAGAATATTTCCAATATCAAATTGAACAGAATTAGATATATGAAAATATATTTATTATGAAAAAATTAACATACCTAGTATATATTTAGCACATAAAAGAAAAATAATAATAAAAAATGGTTCATTAATATCTTATAAAAAAAAAAATTATAATAAAAATAAAGATATAATAAAAAATATTACTGTAAGATTTAGAACAGTTGGAGATATAAATTGTACTTGTCCTATTATTTCTAATGCAAATACTTTGTATAAAATTATAAAAGAAACTTTAATATTAAGATCTACAGAAAGAGGTTTTACTAGAATTGATGATAGTATTTCTGAATCTGCAATGGAAAAAAGAAAAAAGGAGGGTTATTTTTAATTACAATGTTTTGTGAATTTAGTTTTAAAAAGTTAATTAAGTTTATTGCTTCGGGTTCTGTAGACGATGGAAAAAGCACTTTAATAGGTAGATTATTATTAGATACAAATAATATTTTTTTTGATCAAATAAATAAAATATTAAATATAAAATATAATAAATATAAAAATAATAATTTTAATTTATCTTCTATAACAGATGGCTTAGAATCAGAAAAAGATCAAGGAATTACAATAGATATTGCTTATAGATATTTTAATACAATAAAAAAGAGATTTATAATTATAGACGCTCCTGGACATGAAGAATATACTAAAAATATGATAACAGGTTCTTCTAATGTTGATACTGGAATTATAATAATAGATATTTTTAAAATAAATTTTAATAAAAATAAAATAAAAATTTTAAAACAAACTAAAAGACATAGTATTATATTAAAAATTTTAAATGTTAAAAATATTATTTTAATAATAAATAAAATGGATTTGATTAATAATAATTTTTTAAAATATAAAAAAATATTATTTGAATATAAAATATTTACAAAAACTATAAATTTAAATAATTTTAATATTATTCCAATATATTCTATATTAGGAGAAAACATAATAAAGAAAAAAAATATTATTAAATGGTTTATAGGTTTAACATTAATAAAAATATTAGAATATTCTGAAATTACTAATTATTTTAATAGTAAATTATATCCTTTAAGATTATCAATACAACATATTTTATATTATAAAAATAAAAATAAAATATTCAGAAAATATATGGGCAGAATTATTTCTGGTAATATAAAAAAAAAAAAATATTTTTTAATACCTCAAAAAAAAAATATAAAAATAAAAAACATTTTTAATTATAAATTTTTTTTTAATAGAATAAATAATGAAAATTCTTTAAATATAAAGTTAAATAAGAAAATAGACATTTTTAAAAGTAGTATGTTAATTACAAAAAATAAAAAACCAAAAATAAAATCTAAATTTCAAACATATATTTTTTGATTATCTAAAAAAAAATATAATAAAAAAAATAATTATGTTTTAAAAACTTTAAATAATGAAAATGATATTTTAGATATAAAAATAATAAAAAACATAGATATTAAAAAAATTTTAATTAAAAAAAATATAAATTTTTTAAAATTAAATGATATTATTAATTCTGAAGTTAAAATTAAAAATAAAATTATAATAGATGATTATAGATTTATAAAAAATACAGGTTCTTTTATTATAATAAATTTAAAAAATAATAATACTGTAGGTGCTGGAATAATAATGTTTAATGATAAATAATTTTTTTTATAAAAAAATTTATTTTATAGGTGCCGGTCCTGGTATTAGTAATTTTATTAATTTAAAAGCTTTAAAATATTTAATTTTTTCAAATATTATTTTATTTGATTTTTTAATTACAAAAAAAAATATATATTCTAGTATATATTCTATTAAAATTTCAATAGGAAAAAGAATAGGAAAAAAGAATATATTTCAAAATAATATAAATAATCTTATAAAATTTTATTATTTTAAATATAATAAAATATCAAGATTTAAAGGGGGTAATCCTATTATTTTTAGTAATATAAAAAGTGAAGTAAATATTTTAAAAATTTTAAATATTAATTATTTAATAATACCAGGATTAAATTCGGGTTTATCATCTTTATCATTATTTTTTAATATTTTTAATAATATTTTTTTTCGTTTTATTATTTTATTTACTTTTAAGAAAAAAAATATAAAAAATATATTTAATTTTATAAATAATTTTATTTTGGTAAAATATATGTTTAGAAATAAAATTAAAATATTATTAAAAAATTTAATATTAAATGGATATAATTTAAATAATTTTTTATTTTTAATAGAAAATATTAGTTTAAAAAAAGAAAGAATATTTTATATAAAAATAATAAATATTATTAATTATTTGAATTTTTTTTTTTCACCATTAATATTATTTATTAAAATAAATTAATAATATTTATTGCGATACTAAATATTATTTTTTTATTAAAAATAATATTATTATTTAAGATAATTTTTAAATTATTATATTTTTTTTTTAAATAATTGATAATGTTTTTTATATCATATTTTATATGATAACCAAAGCCTAAAAATATAGGAACTATTATATTAATATTTTTGGCATTTATTTTATTTATAATATTTTTAATATTACTTTCTATAAAATATATACTTATTTTATTATTACTATTTCTATCTTTTATTAATTTTAATATTTTTATAAATGTTTTTTTTCAACTTTTTTGAGTTGAACCATGAGATATAAGAATAATATTTTTTTTTTTCATAAAATGGCAGTACAAAAAAGTAAAAAGAGTCATTCTAAAAAAAGAATGAAAAATATGCATAAATTTATAAAAAAAATAAATCTTTCATATTCAAAAAAAAGTAATGAATTACATTTAAGACATCATTTAACTAATAAAAGATTTTATAAAAATAAAAAAATATAATTATGTTAAATAAAATATATAATAAAATTATAAAAATATTTTATAAAAATTATAAAAATTCTTTATATAAAAAAAATATTTTATTAGATTCTTTAGATAAAATAGAATTTATAATGAATATAGAAGAAAAATTTAATTTTAATTTTAATAATATTGAAAATATTAAAAATATAAAAAATATCATAATTTTTATTAAAAAAAATAAAATAAATGTTTAAAAATTTTAATAAAAAAGTAGTTATAACAGGTATTGGATGTATATCTCCTATAGGAAATAATATTAAAAAAATGTGAAATTCTTTAATAAATGGTAAAATTGGTATAAATAAAATTAAAAAATTTAATAATTTAGATTTACCTATAAAAATTGCTGGAGAAATAAAATCATTTAATATAAATAAATATTTAAATAAAAATGATTCTATTAGAATGGATAAATTTTTACATTATGGTATAGCAGCAAGTTTACAAGCCATTAATGATTCTAAAATAAATTATGAATATAAAAATTTAAATAAAATAGGAATTATAATAGGAACAGGAATAGGAAATTTATCTATAATAGAAAAAACATTTAAAAAAATTATTTATAAAAATATAAAAAATATAAATCCCTTTTTTATATCTTCTACTATTATAAATATAATTTCTGGTTATTTATCTATAAAATATGGTTTTACAGGTCCTAATTTGTCTATTTCTACTTCTTGTGCTACTAGTACTTATTGTATTTCTACTGCATATAATATGATAAAAAATAATAATGCTGATATAGTAATAACAGGTGGATCAGAATCTATTATTACACCATTAGGAATTTCAGGTTTTTTATCTTCTAATATTTTATCTAATTTTAAAAATCCTAAAAATGCTTCAAGACCTTTTGATAAAAATAGAAATGGTTTTGTTTTAAGTGAAGGTTCTGGTATAATTATTTTAGAAAATTATAATAATGCTTTAAAAAGAAAATCTAAAATATATTCAGAAATATCTGGTTATGGTATTAGTAATAGTATAAATCATATAATCAAACCAGATTTATATGGTCCTATTAATTGTATTTATAACTCTCTTAAAAAATCGAAAAAAAATATAAATGAAATACAATGTATAAATGCTCATGCTACTTCTACAAAAATAGGAGACAAAAATGAAACTAATATTATTAAATTAATATTTAAAAATTATTCTTATAAATTAATTGTTAATGCTTCTAAATCTTCGATTGGACATTTATTAGGTGCATCAGGAGTTTTAGAATCAATAATATCTATTTTATCTTTACATTATCAAATTATACCTCCTACTAATAATATATATAATCAAGATCCTGAATGTGATTTAGATTATTGTAAAATAAAATATAGAAAGATTAAAATAAAAAATATTTTAAAAAATTCTTTTGGTTTTGGAGGATCTAATATTTCTATAATATTTAGTAAAATATAATATATTATGAAAAATATAAGGAATTTTTCAATAATAGCACATATAGATCATGGTAAATCAACATTATCAAGTCGTATTATAGAATTTTGTAAAAAATTATCTTTAAATAGTTTAAATATAAAAGTATTAGATTCTATGGAATTAGAAAAAGAAAAAGGAATTACTATAAAATCGAGATGTATTTCTTTAAATTATTTATATAATAATGAAAAATATAATTTAAATTTAGTAGATACACCTGGACATATAGATTTTAATAATGAATTGAAAAGATATTTATATGCTTGTGAGGGTGTTTTGTTAATAATAGATGCTTTAAAAGGAATAGAATCACAAACTGTAATAAATTATAATATAGCTTATAAATTAGGTTTAAAAATATTAATAGTTATAAATAAAATAGATTTACCAAATATAAATATTTATAATTTAAAAAAAAAAATAAAAAAAAAATTTAAAAATTATAATAATAAAATTTTAAAGTGTTCTTCTAAATATGGTTTTGGCATTAAAAATATTATAAAATATATTATAAATTATATTCCAAATCCTATTTGTAAAATAAATAATTATTTACAAGCATTAATAATAGATTCTTATTTTGATAATTATTTAGGAATAATATTAATAATAAAAATTTTTAATGGTATTTTATATGAAAAAAAAAATATAGTTTTTTTATCTAATAATTTTGTTTGTAAAATAGAAAAGATAGGAATATTTAAACCTGAAATAAAATATTATAAATATTTAGAATGTGGTAGAATAGGATTTATAATAATAAGAAATAAAAATATTAATAAAATAAATATAGGTGATACTATTACAAATTATCCAAATAAAAATAATATATTTTTAAAAACTTTTAAAAAACCTTTATCTCAATTATTTATAAGTATTTTTCCTAAAAATAAAAAATATAATTATTTTAAAGAATCTTTTAAAAAATTATATCTTAATGATTACTCTTTAACATATAAAAAAGAATTTTCTAAAATTTTTGGTAAAGGTTATCGTTGTGGTTTTTTAGGTATATTACATATGGATATTATATTAGAAAGATTATATAGAGAATTTAATATAAAAACTATAATTACTTTTCCTAATATAAATTATAAAATATATTTTAAAAATGGTAAAAAAAAAATATTAAATAATCCAAATAATATAAATGAAAATGAAATTTTAAAAATTAAAGAATATATAGTAAAATTAAAAATTTATTCTCCTATAAAATATATAAATTCTATTATTAAATTATGTATTAAAAATAGAGGTATACAAAAAAATATAATTTATAAAAATAATTATGTTAAAATTATATATGAAATTCCTTTAAATGAAATAATATATAATTTTTATAATAATTTAAAAAATATTACTAATGGATATGGTTATATGAAATATAAATTTTTAAAATATAAAAAATCAAATATTGTTAAATTAAATATTTTATTAAATAAAAAAAAAATTAATAATTTATCTTTATTTATTCATAAAAAAAAAATTTTTATTATAGGTAATCAAATTTTAGATAATTTATTAAAATATTTTTCTAAAAAAATGTTTAATATAAATTTACAAATTTCTGTTAATAATAAAATAATATCTAGTAAGACTATTAAATCATATAGGAAAAATGTTATTTCTAAATGTTATGGTGGAGATATTAATAGAAAAAATAAACTTTTAAAAAAACAAAAAAGGGGAAAAATGAAATTAAAAAAATATAATAATTTTAAAATTAATAAAAATATAATTATAAATTTTTTAAAAATAATTAAATTTTAATTAAAATGTTTAAATTAGAAAAAATATTAAGATATAATTTTAATAATAAATCATTATTATTTTTAGCCTTAACACATAGTAGTTATAGTAATATTAATAATGAAAAACTTGAATTTTTAGGAGATTCAATATTAAATACTTGTATTACAAGTATATTATTTAATAAATTTAAAAATGAAAGTGAAGGATTTTTATCTAAATTTAGATCTTATTTAGTAAGAAGAGAAAAACTTTATAATATATCAAAAAAAATAAATTTATATAATTTTTTATTTTTAGGAAATAGTGAAATAAAAAATAGTGGTAATTTAAAAATTTCAATTTTATCTAGTACTTTAGAAGCTTTATTTGGTGCTATTTATATTGATTCTGATTTTAATACTATAAATAATATTATTTATAAGTTATATAAATTTGATATAAATAATTTTAATATAAAATATAATATAAAAGATTTTAAAACTTTATTGCAAGAAAATTTACAAAAAATGAAATATTTTTTACCAAAATATGAAATTTATAAAATTTATAAATTAAAAAATTTTCAAATATTTAAAATAAAGTGTATATTTGTAGAAAAAAATATTATAACTTATGGAATGGCTGAAAAAATAAAGGTAGCCGAACAAATAGCAGCTCGTTTTATGTTAAAATTATTTAAATTTATTTAATTTTTAAATGAATATAGTAATTTTTGATTTAGATAATACTTTAATACCATTAGATTCTGACTATGAATGAAATATTTTTTTAAAAAAAAAAAAACTTATAAATAAAAAAAATATTAAAAAAAATAAAAATTGATATAAAAAATATTTAAAAGGAAATTTAGATTGTTATAAATATTTAAAATTTGTTTTTAAAATATTATCAAAATTTGATATTAATTTTATAAAAAATATAAGAAATAAATTTATTAATAATATTATTAAAATAAATATTAATAAATCAATAATTAAATTAATTAATAATCATAAAAATAATGGAGATTTAATACTAATAATAACAGCTACTAATTACTTTATAACAAAACCTATTTCTAAAGTATTAAATTTATTTTTAATAGCAGCTAAGCCCAAAATTAATAATAAAAAAATAATTAATAAATTAATAAATTATCCTACTTATAGTTTTTTTAAAATTATTAATATTAAAAAATTTTTATTTTTAAAAAATAAAAATTTTTTAAATTTTAAAAAAAGTTATTTTTATAGTGATTCAAAAAATGATATTCCACTTTTATCTATAGTAACTAATCCAATTATAACAAATCCTAATAAAAAGTTTAGAAAATATGCTATTAAAAAAAAATGATCAATTATTTATTTATTTTAATTTTATTTAATTATAAAATATGAAAAAAAAATATGAAATAATTTTATTATCTAAATATAAAGATAATAAAAAAATAAAAAAAATTATTCTTTATTATATAAATTATTTATATAATATAGGAGGAAAAATTTTATATGTAAAAAAATTAGGTTATAAAATATTATCTTATAAAATAAAAAAAAAAAAAAATGCCTATTATTTATGCTTTTATATTTTATTAAATCCTGAATTTTTAAACATATAAATGAAAATATTAAATATAATAATAAAATAATTAGATATATAATTTTAAAAAAATAATATGATAAATTTTAAGAAAAATAATAAAAATAATATTAAATTTTATAATAAAAATTTATTTATAAATAAAAAAAATTATAATAGTTATAAAAATTTAAATAAAAAATTTATAAAAATTTTTAATGTAATTTCTAATAGAATTTCAAATATAATTTTAAATAAAAAATTTATTAAAAAAATAAATATTAATAAAAATAAAAAAAAAAATATAAAAAAATTATTAAAAAAAATAAATTTTAGAAATAAAATATTATTAAATTTAAAAAATTTTAATTTAAATATTTTAATAATTAAAATAATAACAAAAAATTTAAATAAAATTTTAAATAGAAATGTAAATAGATTTATAAGTAAATTTGAAAATAAAAATGAAAACAAAAATATAAATTTAAATAATATTATAAATTCAAATATTAAAATAATAAAAAAAATAAAAATTAATTTTAAAGATAAAAATAAAAATATATTTAAGAATATATTTGAAAATATAAATAAAAATAATAAATTAGATAAAAAAATAATAATAAAAAAAAAAATAAATCCAAATACAATTACAATAACAAATATAAATTCTAATTTAAATTTTAAAAAAAAGAAATTTTTTTTTAAAAAAAAATTTCTTTTTTTAATAAATAAAAGAGTAAAAAAAAATTTTATAAATTATAAAAATATATTTTTAATAAGAAAATATTTTTTACATAAAGATGGAAGAATAAAATCATCTTTTTTAATAAAAATAAAAAAAAAATATCAAAAAAAAATAAAAAAAGCAATTAAAATAGCAAGATTTTTAGCATTAATTCCATATATAAAATATTAAATAGTTTATGAAAGAAATTAATATTGAAAATAATAAAGTTACTTATTCTTTAGAAGCAGAACAATCATTATTAGGTATATTATTAATAGATAATTCAAAATTATATGAAATATGTAATTTTATAAATAAAAATTCTTTTTTTTTATATAATCATAAAATAATTTTTAAATATATAAAAAAATTAATTATAAAAAATAAATTAGCTGATGTAATAACTATTAATAATGAAATAAAAAATAATACTATTATCGAAAAAGATTATGGGGGTATAAAATATTTAATGTTATTAGTAGATAATACTCCTTCTGTAAATAACATATATGATTATGCTAAAATAATACATAATTTTAAAATTTTAAGAAAATTATCTAATTTTTCTAATAAAATTTATAAAAATATATTTTTTCCTAAAGGTAAAAAAGTAACAGAAATATTAACATATATTGAAAATAAAATCATTAAAATAATAAATAAAAATGTAAAAAGAAAAGATGAATTTTATAAAATAGATTTTCTATTAAAAAAAGTTTCAAAAAATTTAATAAAAAATAATAAAAAAAATAAAATAAGTGGAATATCTACTGGTTATTATAAATTAGATAGAATAATTTTAGGTTTACAAAGAGGCGAATTAACTGTTATAGCAGCTAGACCTTCAATGGGCAAAACTGCATTTTGTATAAATATAGCACAAAATATAATAATGAATAGTAAAATGTCAGTAATTTTTTTTTCAATGGAAATGTCTAGCGAACAAGTTATAATGAGAATTTTATCTTCATTGTTAGAAATAAAATATAATAAAATAAGAAATAAAAATTTAAATAATGAAGAATTATTTAAATTAAATAATATAAAAAAAAAAATTAAAAATTGTAATTTTTATATTAATGATAAATCTAATTTAAAATATAATGATATAAGAAATATATGTAAAAAATTTAAAATCAAAAATATTAATTTTGATGTAATAATAATAGATTATATACAATTAATGTCAGGTAGTAATAATTATTATGAGAATAGAGCTTTAGAAATTTCTGATATTTCTAAAAATTTGAAAGATTTAGCAAAAGAATTTAATTGTTCTGTTGTAATTTTATCACAATTAAATAGAGCTTTAGAAACAAGAGCTAATAAAAGACCAATAATGTCAGATTTAAAAGAATCTGGTTCTATAGAACAAGATGCTGATTTAATTTTATTTTTATATAGAGAAAGTGTTTATAATTGTAAATTTAATTCAAATATTACTGAAATTATTATAGGAAAACATAGAAACGGTCCAATAGGTACTATTAAATTAAAATTTATTGGTAAATATATGAGATATGAAAATATTTAATTTACATGCGGAATAGAGCAGCCTGGCAGCTCATCGGGCTCATAACCCGAAGGTCATAGGTTCAAATCCTATTTCCGCTATTATTTTTGTAATGTTTAATATTAAAAATAGAATATTAAATTATAATAAAATTTTATCATATATATTTAAAAAAAAAATTAATAATTTAAAATTAATTTTATTTTTAATATATTTAAGAAATAAAGGAGAAAATTTAAAAGAAATATTATGTTTTAAAAATTTTTTAGATAAAAATATTTATAAAAAAAAAATAATATTTAAAAAAAAAATACCTTTTTATATTTTAAATATTAATAATAAAAAAAATATTTTAAATTTTTCTGCATTATTATTATTTTTTTTAATAAAAAAAAAAATACCTATAATTTTTTTTACTATAAATAAAAAAAATTTTACTTTAAAAATTTTAAATTTTTTTTTAAAAAAAAATATTTTATTTAAAATATTTTTTATAAAAAAATATAAAATTATAGAAAAACTATTAAATTTTTATAAATATATAAAATTAAGAAATTTTATGCATTTTATAATAAAAATTATTAATTTTAGTAATAAAATTAATATAAAAATAATTAATTATACTCATAAAAAATATTATTTTATAATAAAAAAAATATTTAAAAATTATAATAATAATAATATAATTTTATTTAAATCAAATAAAGGTCAATTTTTTATAAATAATAAAAATTATAATAAAATTATTTGAATAAATAATAAAAAATGTATATTTATAAAAAATAAAAAAATAATAAATAATAATAAATATAAAAAAAAAAAATTTAATTTTAAAAATAATATAAAAATTATAAAAAATATTATAAATAAAAAAATAAAATTTCCTTTATATATAAAATTACAAATTAAAATTTTAATAAAAATATATAATATAGTAAATAATTTATTATAAAGGAGATATGGCCGAGAGGTTTAAGGCACTTCCCTGCTAAGGAAGAATATAATTAATATTAATTAAAATATATCGAGGGTTCAAATCCCTCTATCTCCATATGTTTATATATATAATCTTTTTATAGATTTATAAAATAAATTTTTTATACAAATATTACATATTTTTTTAATATTATTAATATTAATATTGTAATTTCAACATCTTAAACATTTTTTTTTTTTTATTAAAAAAATTTTAAAAAAATTTTTATTATTTTTATTTATAATTAATTTTGAAATTACAAAAAAAAAATTTAATTCTTTTTTAATAATATTTATTATATTATATATTTTTTTATTTAAATTTAAATTAATTATTAATTGTAAATTTGTTTTTATTTTTTTATTTTTTCTAAATAATTCAATTTTTTTATTTAAAGAGTTTTTAATTTTTTTTAAAATATTAAAAATGTATAAAATTTTTTTTTTTTTTTTTATATTTTTTATTTTATTATATTTTATTGTAAATAAAGTTTTATTATTAATTTTATATATATTTTTATTAATAAAGTATATTCATGATTCTTCAGAAGTAAAAGAAATTATTGGTGATAATAATATTATTATTGTATAAGTTATTTGTCAAATTAAAGTTTGTGCTGATCTTCTATTTATAGAATTTATTTCATTAGTATATAAACGATCTTTTAATATATCAAAATAAAATTTATTTAATTCTTCAGAAATATATAATAATATAATATATATTATATTATTAAACTTATATTTTTCATATAATTTTATTATTTTATTTTGTAATATATATAATTTTATAAATTCATATTTATCTATATAAATCATATCTTTAAATTTAATATAATGTTTATTAGGTATAAAATCTATTATATTTAATAACATAAATCTAATGTTATTTCTTATTTTTCTATAATATTCTATAATATTTTTAAAAACTTTATTTGAAAATAAAATTTCATTATTATAATCTATAGATGAAATTCATAATCTAAATATTTCTGTACCATATTTATTTATTATATTATTTGGTGTTATTGTATTTCCAATTGATTTAGACATTTTTTTTTTATTTTTATCTATAACGAAACCATGAGTTATTAAATTTTTATAAGGTATTGAATTATTATAAGCAATAGAAGTTATTAAAGAAGATTGAAACCATCCTCTTAATTGATCTATACCTTCTAAATATAAATCTGCAGGAAATTTTAATATATTTTTATATGAATTTTTTAAAATAGTATAATGAGTAACGCCTGAATCAAATCATACATCTAAAATATCATTACATTTTTTATATTTATTATTTTTTAAATTTATATTATTTCATATATTTATACCAAATTTTTTTATTTTTTTTATTATTATTTTTAAAAAAATAAAAGTATTATTATGAATTTTATTATATTTATTTATAAATAAAGTTATAGGAACTCCTCATTTTCTTTGTCTTGAAATATTTCAATCTGGTCTTTTATTTATTAATTTTTTAAAATATTTTTTATTTTTTTTTTGTATAAAATTTATTTTTTTTAATTTATTAAAAATTAATTGTTTTAAACTTTTTTTTTTTATAATTTTATTCATATTTATAAATCATTGAGAAGTTAAAAAATATATAATAGTAGTTTTATGTCTTCAACAAAATATATTTTCATGTTTAATATTTTTTATATAAAAAAACATATTTTCTTTTTTTAATATATTAAAAATAATATTATTACTTTTTTTAAAAAATATATTTTTAAAAATAGGAATTTTATTTTTAAAAAATCCCTTTTTATTTATTAATTTAAAAATATTTTTATTTTTAAAATTATATTTTTTATATATTATATAATCATCATAACCATTTGAAGGAGATAAATGAACAATACCAGTTCCTATTTTATTATTTACTTTATTACTTAATAATATTTTAGATTTTCTATTATAAAATTTATTTATATTTGCAAATGGATGTATATATAATTGATATTCTAATTCTTTACCTAAAACTTTAGAAATTATTTTATATTTTTTATTATTTAAAAAATTATTTATTAAATTATTTTCTAAAATAAAAAATAAAATTTTATTTTTTATTTTATATTTTATTATTGAATATAAATAATTTGTATTTATATTTAAATATTGATTTGAAATTATTGTTCAAGGATTAGTAGTATATGAAATTATATATAAATTATATTTATTTAAATTTTTTATTTTAAATATATTTTTAATAACTTTATTTTTGTAAAATAAAAATCCAAAAAATAATGATTTACATTTTACATTTTTATAATTAATTTCTGAATCTGATAAACATGATTTACATTTAAAACATCATGGTACTGGTTTTAAATCATTATATATATAACCATTTTTCAATATTTTACCAAAAATTTCTAATTCTTTGGATTGATTATTATAATCCATAGTTTTATAATATTTTGTATTACATATTATTCCTAAATTTATAAAATCTTTTTTTTGATTTTTTATTTGTTTTTTAACATATTTTCTTATTATTTTTTCTCTTTTAATTTTATTTTTTATTTTACCATATTTTTTTTTAATTTCAATTTCTATTGGTATTCCGTGACAATCCCATCCCAAAATAAAAGGCGCATAAAAAAAATTTAAATTTTTAAATTTTATAATTATATCTTTTAAAATTTTATTTAATGCATGTCCAATATGTATTTTACCATTAGCATATGGGGGACCATCATGTAATATAAATTTTGGTAATTTTATAAATTTTTTTTTAATAATTTTAAAAATATTTTTTTTTTTTCATTTATTAATAAAAAATATTTGATTATTTATTAAATTTCCTTTCATAGGAAAATTAATTTTAAAAATATTTATAAAATTATTTAATAAATTCATTATATTTAATTATAATATTATTTATATATTTTTTTGTTAAAAATATACTAATAGGTATATTAAATTTAGGTATTAATAAAGATATTAAAATATAATATAATTTTTCATAGTTTTTATTATTTGAATTTATAATTTTATGTGAATTATAAATAATATTTTTTTTATTATTATATAAAATATCAAAATTATTATTATTATTAATATAATTACCTATAAATAAAATTTTATTAAAATTTAATTTATATATTTTTTTTAATATTAATTTTATTTTTTTAAAAGAATTATATTTAATTTTTTTACTTAATATTATAATTTCATATAAATTGGGTGTAATTAATTTTACTAATGGAAATAAATATTTATTTATTTTCTTAAATATATTTTTATTTGAAAAATAATAACCTTTATTATTAAAAAATATAGGATTTAAAATTATAATTTTATTTTTTATTCTATATTTTAAAATAGAAGATATTGATTTAATTATATTATTATTTCCTAAAAAATTTATTTCTATAATATCTATTTTTTTTTCATCTAATATAGAATTAATTTGATCTAATATTATTTTTGAATTTATAAATATTATTTTTCTTATTCCTATATTATTTTGTGAAATTATAGAAGTTATTACTGTAAAATAATTTATTTTAAAATTAAAAGATATTTTAATATTAAATTTATTTTTATAATAATTTAAATTATCAATTAATGATATAGATAAAATATTTATTTTTTTCATAAAAAATTTTAAATAATATTAGAAGCGGTGAGATTTGAACTCACGGTGAATAAATTCACACAGGTTTTCAAGACCTACGCATTAAACCACTCTGCCACGCTTCTTAATTTTATATAATTATTTCATTTTTTCTATTTGTGTAATTTGAAATAATACTAATTTTATTTTTATATTTATAATTTATACATATTTTAATAAAATGTAAATTATTTTAAATATCTATTTTATTAATACCATTTAATTTTATACTTTTTAATTTAAACTAAATATAATTTTTAATTTATTATTTATAATAATATTATTATCTATTAATTTTTTATTTTTTTATTTAAAATATGTATATATAAAAATAATTTAAAATCTATATAACAAATAACTTTTTTATAATATTCTTAAAGTTATTATTTATAAAGAAATTTTTTATTTTTTGTATATCCAACATTATAACTACCTTGAAATCTCACTACGTTTTTAATTTTTTTATTATTAAATCTATTATTTTCACTTTATCTTCACTTATTATTATAAAATTTTTTATATTTTTTTATTAATATTATTTATATTAATAAATTTAATATATAAAAAATAATAATATTTAATTATTTTATATTTAATTTTTATTATTTTATACTTCTTAATTTAAAATATTATTTATATTATTTTAAAATTTTTAATTATTTATTATTATATTTATTGGAGTGCAAAATAAAGAATAAATTTTATAAAAATATTTTTCTATATATAAAATGCATTTTTTTTTATTATTTTTGTTTAAAATTTTTGAATGTATAATAATTTTTAAAGGTTTTATACTTCCTTGATGTGCAAATTTCAATTTTATATTTTTTTTTAATAAAGAAATTTTATTTAATTTTATTAAATTTTTGTTTAAATTATATGTATTAAATTTAAATATTGAAGATATATATATATTATATATTTTTTTTATAATATTATTAATTCCTAAATTATTTTTAGCAGATATAAATTTAAATTTTGTATAATATAAAAATTTTAATTTTTTTTTTATATTTCTTTTATAATTTTTTTTTTCATTTTTATTTATTAAATCACATTTATTTATTAAAATTAATAATGATTTTCTTAATTTATATATATATTTTAATATTTTAAATTCAAAATTTGTAATTTTATTTTTACTATCTATTAAAAATAAAATTAAATTTGATTTTTTAATAATTTTTATATTTTTTTTAAAATATATATTATTTATTTTTTTATTAAAACCTATAGTATCTAAAAATAAATAATTATTTTTATTATAAATATATTCAATTTCTATGTAATTTTTTGTTGTATTATTTAAATCATATATTAATAATCTATTTTTATTAATAATTTTATTTAATAAAGTAGATTTTCCAACATTTGTTTTTCCTAAAATAATAACTTTTATAAATTTTTTATTTTTAATTTTATTTTTATTTTTATTTTTAATTATTTTATTTATTAAATTATTTATACTAATATTATTTGAAAATTTTATAATATTTTTATAATTTAAATTATAAAAATCTATTAATTTTAAATTATTAATTAAATTATTTTCAAATTTATTTATTATTAAAATAATTTTTTTATTTTTTTTTTTCAAATAATCAGAGAGAAATATATCATTATAAGTTAATCCTTTTTTATTATCTACTATAAATAATATTATATTAGATTCAGAAATTGCAATTTTAATTTGAAATTTTAATTTTTTACTTAAAATACTATTATTATAAAAAAAATTAAATGGCGGTGTATCTATAATTTTAAATTTAAATTTTTTAAAATTACAAATTCCATATTTTCTATCTGTGGTAAAATATTTTTTATTTGAAATAATAGCATTTTTTGTATTTGTTAATTTATTAAAAATAGTAGATTTACCTACTTTATGATTTCCTATTAAACATATAATAAAGCACATTTTCTATTTTTTATTTAATATTTTATTAATAAAAAAATATTTTATTTTATTAAAATTAATTTTATATATTTTTTTATTATTTTTAATATAATATAATTTTTTAATAGTAATAAATGAATTATAAATTTCTTTTTTTCCTATAAATATTATAAAATTAGATTTAAATAAAATTGAATTTTTAATTAAATTATTAATATTTTTTTTATTAACAAAATTTAAAATTATCTTAAAATTTAAATTTCTTAATATTTCTGATAATATATAACAATAAAATTTAAATTTATTATTAATACATATAATATATATATTTAATTTAAATTTAAATATATTCTTATTATATTTTTTAAATAATAATATTAATCTTTCTATTCCTATACTTAAACCTCCAGCTTTAATTTTTTTATTAATATTTTTAAATAAATAATCATATCTTCCACCTCCACATATTGAAATAAATGATTTTTTTTTTATTTTTCATTCAAAAATTAAATTATTATAATAACTTAAACCTCTTATTAAATAAGGATTTATTTTATAAGGTATTTGATATATTTTTAAATCTCTTATTATATTTTTAAATTTATTTAAAGATTTTTTTTTTAAATATTTAAAAATTTTAGGTATTTTTTTTAATATTTTATTTGTATAAAAATTATTATCTAAAATTTTTAAAGGATTATAATAAAATTTATTTAATTCAATTTTATTGAATTTTAAAATAAATTTTGAAAAAAAATATCTTAATTTTTTTGTATATTTATATCTTTCTTTTAAATTACCTATAAAATTAATTTCTAAAAAAATTTTAGAAATTAATTTTAGTTTTTTAAATATATCATAAGATATTTTTAATAATTCTATATCTGATTTAAATTTATTAAATTTAAATATTTCTATACCTAATTGAAAAAATTGTCTATATCTTCATTTTTGCGGTTTTTCATGTCTAAAAATATTACTAAAATATCATAATTTTTGATAATTATTTTTTATTAATAATTTATTTTCTAATATTAATCTTATTATACCTGAAGTATTTTCTGGTTTTAAAGATAATTTATTATTGTTTAATTTATCTTTAAAAGAAAAAATTTGATTATTTGTAATTTCTTTATCTTTTTTTAAAATAATTTTATATAATTTTGTATATTCTAATATAGGAGTATCTACTTGTTTTAATCTATATTTATTTATAATAAATTTTATTTTTTTAATTATTAAATTTATTATTTTAAAATTATTTGGTAATATATCATAAGTTCCTTTTATTTTCTTAATATATAATTTATTTATTTTCATTTTTTAATAAATTTATTATTTTATTACTTTAAAATAATAAATTTATAAATTAAAAAAAAATATTATTTCTATTATAGAATTTATTATATTATCTGAACCATGAACACAATTAAATAATATTGATTTTCCATATTTATTTCTAATTGTATTTTTTATAGCTTTTTTAGGATTAGTATTACCCATTATTTCTCTATATTTTTTTATTGCGTTTTTACCTTCTAATATTTGTACTATTATTTTAGATGAGGATATAAATTTAATTAATTTATTATAAAAAAATTTTTTTTTATGTACATTATAAAATATTTTTGCTTCAAATTTTTTTAATTTTATTATTTTTGATTTTATTATTTTTAATCCATTTTTTTTTATAATTTTATATATTTTTCCTATTATATTTTTTTTTATAGAATCTGGTTTTATTATTGATAAAGTTCTTTCTTTTTTCATTTAAATAATTTTATAAAATATTAAGACGCTTAGCTCAGTGGTAGAGTAGTGCTTTTACAAGGCATTGGTCGTGAGTTCAAATCTCTCAGCGTCTATTTTAATAATGAAAATTATAAAAAAAAATGAAAATAATTTTATAATTATAGGAAAAAATATAAAATTAAAAAAAATAAAAAAAATTTTTAAAATAAAAATTAAAAATAAAAAAATAAAATTTAAAACTTTACAAGGTTATATAAATTATTTTTTATTAGGAAATATAAAAAATAATAATTATATAAAAATTAAAAATTTTATATTTTATATAAAAAAAAAAATAAATAAAAATATTATAAAAATTAAGATAAATTTAAAATCTTAAATAAATATAAAAGGTCTGTAGCTCAATTGGTAGAGCATCGTGTTGATAACGCGGTGGCAGTTGGTTCAAAACCAACCAGACCTAAAATTTTAACATTGGGGATTTAGCTCAGTTGGTAGAGTATTTGTTTTGCAAACAAAAGGTCATGAGTTCGAAACTCATAATCTCCATTTTAATTATATAATGAAAATTACTTTTTTTATTTATTATAAATATATTAAAAAAAAAAAAAAATATTTATTTAAAAAATTAATTCCTTATAATTCTTTTAAAATAATAAAATTAATTTATTATTTCTTTAAAAAAAATAAATATATATTTTTATATATAAAAAAAAAAAAAAATAAAAAAATTAAAGAAAATATAAAAATTAATATTATTTTTAAAAATAAAAATTTATTAATTATTAATAAAAATGATAATTTTTTAATACATCCTAATAATAATACACATAATGGTACTATATTTAATTTTTTTTTATATAAAAAAAATAATAATAAAATACCTAGATTAGGTATTATTAATCGTATTGATAAAAATACATTTGGTTTAATAATAATTATAAAAAATATATATTCTTATTTTTATTTTATATATCAATTTAAATTTAATACAATAAAAAAAAAATATATATGTTTAGTATGAGGAAAAGTAAAAAATAATAATTTTATTAATTTTTCAATTATTAAAAATAAAAAAAAATATAATAAAATGATTGTAAATAAAAATAAAAAAAGTAATATTATAACTAAATATAAGATAATAAATTATAATAAATTTAATAATTTATATATTAGTTTATTAAATATTAAATTAATAACAGGTAAAATGCATCAAATTAGAATACATATGAAAAATATAAAACATTCGATTTTAGGAGATATTTTATATGAAAAAAATAAAAATAAAAAATTTTTTTTTCAATTTTTACAATTTTATAAAATAATATTTATTAATAATGAAAATAAAAAATTATATAAAATAAAAATTAATTTAAACAAAAAATTTTTATTTTTTTTAAAAAAATTAAAAATTAATTTTAATTTTAAAAAATATTAATTCTGCTCTAAGGGAATTGAACCCTTAACCTATGGCTTAGAAGGCCATTGCTCTATCCAATTAAGCTAAGAACAGTAAATATTTTCGGAGTACAAGGATTTGAACCTTGGACCCCCTGGTCCCAAACCAGGAACGCTAACCACTACGCTATACTCCGTTTCTAAAAAACAAATTATTTATAAAAAAAAAATATTTATTACATATATTTATATTTATATTTATTATTTTTTTATAAAATATATAAAAAAAATTAATATTATTTGAAGATAAATATATTTTTTTATTTTTAATTTTATACTTATTATAAATTTTTTTATCTAATTTTTTATTTCCATATTTTTTATCAAAAATAATTGGAAAACCTAAAAAATTTAAATGCATTCTAATTTGATGCATTTTACCTGTTATTAATTTAATATTTATTAAACTAAAATTTTTATATATTTTTATTAAAGATATTATAGAATATGTTTTTTTTCCATTTCTATTAATATAATTTTTTTTATTTATAAAATTATTATTTTTTTTAAAAAATAATTTTATTTTTTTATTTATAAAATTTAGATTTCCATGTACTATAGATAAATAATTTTTTTTTATTTTTTTATTTTTAAATTTTTTATTTATTATTTTTAATATTTTTTTACTTTTTGATAATAATAAAATACCTGATATATCTTTATCTATTCTATGTATTAAATTTATTAATTTTAAATTATATTTTTTTTTTAAAAATTCTATTAAATTTAATTTTATTTTATATCCTGAATGAACTGATAAATAATTAGGTTTATTAATTATTATTATATATTTATCTTCAAATATTTTTTTTATTCTTATTTTTTTATATAAATTAAAATTTTGGACTTTTAACACCTAATATTTTATGTAATTTACTAGAAGTAGTAGTATATTGAGTATAAATTTTTTTTTTGGGAAATATATATTTTATAGAACCATAAGCTGCTAAGGCAGTTTCATGAAAACCAGATAAAATTAATTTTTTTTTTCCAGGGTATGTATTTATATCACCTACAGCAAAAATTCCTTTAATATTAGTTTCAAATTTTTTTGTATTAACTTTTATTTGTTTTTTTTCTATATTTAATCCTCAATTTAATATTGGGCCCAATTTAGGTGATAATCCAAAAAAAACTAATAAATAATCTAATTTTAATCTTCTAGTAATTCCATCATTACTTATAACTTTTATTTCATTTATTTTATTATTTTTAATATTAAAATCATTTATTTGACCTACTAAAAATTGCATTTTATATTCTTCACATAATTTTTTCATTTTTAAAACTGAAGAAGGTGAGGCTCTAAATTCATTTCTTCTATGTATTAATGTTATTGAATTTGAAATATTTATTAATTTTAATGTTCAATCTAACGCTGAATCTCCTCCACCGCATATTATAATATCCTTATTTTTAAAAATATCAACATTTTTTATTTTATAAAATAATTGTAAATTATTAAAATTATTTATATTTTTAATTTTTAATTTTCTATGTTTAAATGCTCCTACTCCTGCTGCTATAAAAATAGTTTTACATATAAATTTTTTTTTGGAAGATCTAACATGAAATAAATTATTTTTTTTTTTTATTTTTTTTATTTCTTGATTTAAATAAAAATCAGGTTTAAATGGTTTTATTTGTTCTAATAAATTATTTATTAATTCTTTTCCTGTACATGAAGGTATAGCAGGAATATCATATATAGGTTTATCTGGATATAATTCAATACATTGTCCTCCTATTTTTGATAAAGAATCTACAACACAACATTTAATTCCTAATAAACCTAATTCAAATACTTGAAATAAACCTACTGGTCCAGCACCTATTATTAATGCATCTATATTAATTATATTATTCATTTTTATATTTTAATAAATGTAATTTTTTTTTTATTTTTTTTCATTTATTTGCATCTTTTTTATGTGGTTTTGAATTATTAATAATAGGTCATTTTTTTGATAATTCTAGGTTTATTTTAGAAAATTGTTTTTGATTTTTTGGTAAATCTTCTTCTAAATAAATAGCTTTTGCAGGACATTCTGAAACACAAACTCCACAATCTATACATTCTTCAGGATTTATTACTAAAAAATTAGGTCCTTCATGAAAACAATTAACGGGACAAACTTCTACACAATCTGTATATTTACATTCTATACATGATTCTGTTACTATATGTGTCATAATTTAATTATTTTTAATAATTTCATATAAAAATATTCCTGTAGCTACAGAAACATTTAAATTATTTATTTTACCTAACATAGGTATACTTATAATAAAATCACACATTTTTTTAATAGTTTTACTTATACCATTTTTTTCCGAACCCATTATTAATACAATTAATTTTGGAAATTTAAAATTAAATAAATTTAATTTAGATTTTTCTCAAGTGCCTATTATTTTAAAATTTTTTTTTTTTAAATATTTTATAATTTTTTTTATACTTTTAACTTTAATATAAGGTGTAATTAAATTAGCACCTAAAGATGTTTTTAATATTATTTTATTATTTTTATTTATACATTTTTTAGATAATATTATTAAATCTATATTTAATGCATTACTTGTTCTTATACAACTTCCTAAATTATTAATATTATTTATTTTATTTAATATTAAAAATATTTTTTTTTTTTTTTTATTTTTAATAATTTTTTTTATATTTTTATTTATTTTTATTTTTTTTATAATAGAAACTATACCTTGATGATAATTATTACCACAAATTTTATTTAAAAATATTTTATTTTTTTTTTTAAATATTAAATTTTTATTTTTAATTTTTTTTATAAAATACTTTTTTTTTTTTTCGTAAAATATTATTTTGATGTTTTTTAAATAATATTTTAAAATAAGAGAAATGATATTTTTACCAAAAATAATTTTAAATTTATTTTTCATTTAAAATATATGAAAAAAAACTCTGGTTTATGTGAAAATCAAATATTTTTTTTTACTCAAAAAATAAATAATTTGAAATTACATTTTAAAAAAAATAAAAAAGATATTCATTCTAAAATAGGTTTATTAAAAATAATAAATAATAGAAAAAAAATATTATCTTATCTTAAAAAAATTAATATTAATAGATATTTATTAATAATAAAAAAATTAAATTTAAGAAAATAAAAATGAAAAATCTTATTACAAAAAATGGATATAAATTATTTATTGAAAAAATAAATAATTTTAAAAATAAAAAAAAAAATTTAATAAAAGAAATAGAAATAGCAAGATCAAATGGAGATTTATCAGAAAATTCTGATTTTAAAATTGCTAAAGAAAAAAAATATATATTAGAAAAAAAAATTTTAATTTTAGAAAAAAAAATAAATAATTTTAAAATTATAGATCCTTTATATATAAAAAATAAAGATAAAATATTTTTTTCTTGTAAATTAAAATTATTTTGTTATTTAAATAAAAAAAAAATTAAATTACAAATAGTTGGTGATTGTGAAAGTAATTTTAAAAAAAATAAAATATCTATATTATCAAAACTTTCAAAAGTATTAATTAAAAAAAAAATTAATGATAAAATTTATTTTAAAAATAAAAATAATAAAATAATAAAATATAAAATTATAAAAATAAAATATGATTAAAATATAAAAATATATTAATTATTATTTATATAAAATTTTTATAAAAAATTTTAAAATTATAATTTAATAAAATATTAATAAAATATATATATTTATATTAATTATTAAATATAAAATGTTATTTATAAATTTATTTTTTTTTTTTTATATATTTGTAATAATTGTTATACAAAAAAAAAATATAAAATTATATTATTATAAATTAAATAATATAGAAATTTATAATTATGATAAATTTAATTTTAAAAATTTATTTTTAAAATTAAATTTATATTTTTTTATAATTTATTTTTTTTATTTATATTTTATATTTTTTTTTTATAAATAACAATTTTATTTTATTATGAATAATTATATTTATATTTTTTTATTTATAATTATAAGTTTAATATTTTCTATTTTACCTCAAATATTTGGATATTTATTATCTAATAATGAAGATAATAAACAAAAAAAAAATTCATATGAATGTGGATGTGATATATTTAGTAAAATAAATACAAAATTTAAAATAAATTATTATATTATAGCAATTTTATTTATAATATTTGATATAGAAAATTTATTTTTTTTTACTTGAGGAAATATAAGAAATTTTTTAAATATTTATAAATATTTTTCAATAATATTTTTTTTATTGGAAATTTTAATAATAATATTTTATATTTTAAACAAAAAAATATTTAATTTATAAAAATGATATCAAATACAAGTTTTGCTACTTTTTCTATTAAAAAGTTAAAAAAATGATCTTATAGTAAATCATTGTGACCTGTTACATTTGGTTTGGCATGTTGTGCTATAGAAATGATGCATGCAGGTTCATCAAGATTTGATTTAGATCAATTTGGTTTATTTTTTAGAGCATCTCCTAGACAATCAGATTTAATAATAATTGCAGGAACATTATGTAATAAAATGGCTCCTGTATTAAGAAGAATTTATGACCAAATGCCTATTCCTAAATGAGTTATTTCTATGGGATCTTGTGCTAATGGAGGTGGTTATTATCATTATTCTTATTCTGTAGTAAGAGGTTGTAATAATATAATACCTGTTGATATATATGTACCGGGTTGTCCTCCTACTCCTGAAACATTATTATATAGTATTATTCAATTAAAAAAAAAAATAAATTTAAAATAAAATTAATGAAAATATACAAAAAAATTATTTTTTATATAAAAAAAAAAATATTTAAATATATTATAAAAATAAATTTTAAATTTAAACAAATAAATATTTTGGTAAATTATATTAATTATTTATATATTTTATCAATATTAAAAAATAATAAAAAATTTAAATTTAAAACATTAATTGATTTTTTTTGTATTGATTATTTAAATTATAAAAGTAAAAAAAAATTTAGATTTCAAATAATTTTAAATTTATTATCTATTAAATATAATATGAGAATTAGAATAAAAATATTTTTATTAAATAAAAAAAATCCATATTTATTTACAATTAATAATTTGTGAAAATCATCTAATTGATATGAAAGAGAAGCATATGATATGTACGGAATAAATTTTAAAGGTCATTATAATTTAAAAAGGATATTAACAGATTATAATTTTATAGGTTTTCCTATGAGAAAAGATTTTCCATTATCTGGATTTTACGAATTAAAATATAATAATAAAAAAAAAAATGTTTTTTATAAAAAAATAAATTTAAAAAAAAAAGAAATTATACCAAAAATCTTTGATTATTAATATGAAAAAATTTAAAAATTATTTATTAAATTTTGGACCTCAACATCCATCAGCTCATGGTGTTTTACGTTTAATTCTTGAATTAAATGGTGAAAAAATTATTAATGCTGAACCTCATATAGGATATTTACATAGAGGAACTGAAAAACTTATAGAAAATAAAAATTACTTTCAAAGTATTCCATATATGGATAGATTAGATTATATTTCAATAATGTGTAATGAACATGCTTATATTTTAGCATTAGAAAAATTATTAAAAATAAAAGTTCCTATAAGAGCTAAATATATTAGAGTTATGTTTGATGAAATAACAAGAATTTTAAATCATTTAATGTGATTAGGTACTCATGCTTTAGATATTGGTTCAATGGGTATTTTTTTATATACTTTTAAAGAAAGAGAATATTTAATGGATTGTTATGAAGCTGTTTCTGGCGCGCGTTTACATTCAAATTATTATAGGCCTGGAGGAGTAAATAATGACTTACCAAATAAAATGCCAAATAATAAAAAATATAAAAATGATTTTAGAAGTAAAGATTTTCTATATTTTATAGAAAATTTCGTTAATTATTTTCCTAAATGTATAAATGAATATGAAAATTTATTAACAGACAATAAGATTTGAAAACAAAGACTTAAAAATATAGGAATAGTTAATTCTGATAAAGCAATATCAATGGGATTTACAGGACCAATGTTAAGAGCTTCTGGTGTATCTTGAGACCTTAGAAAAGAAAAACCATATGAAGTATATAATAAATTAAAATTTAAAATACCTATAGGTAAAAATGGTGATTGTTATGATAGATATTTAATAAGAATTGAAGAAATGAAACAATCTAATAAAATAATAAAACAATGTATAAAATGATTAAAAGTAAATCCAGGTATTATTTTAAATAATAATTATAAATTTACTCAATGTTTAAATTCTAATATTAAAACAAATATGGAGGAAATGATACATCATTTTAAATTTTTTACAGAAGGATTTAAAATTAAAAATAATGAAATATATAAAGCTATTGAACATCCAAAAGGAGAATTTGGTGTATATATATTATCTGATAATTCTAATAAACCTTATCGTTTAAGAATAAGATCTCCTAGTTTTGCTCATTTACAATCTTTTAATTATATGGTAAAAAATCATTATTTATCTGATGCTATAACAATTATTGGTACACAAGATATAGTTTTTGGTGAAATAGATAGATAATGTTTTTAAATAAATATATATATAAAAATATAAAAAAAGAATTTAAAAAATTTCCTTTAGAAAATAAAAGATCAATTATATTGTATATTTTAAGAATTTTTGAAAAAAAATATAATTTTATAAATAATAAAATATTAAAAAAAATATCTAAAGTATTAAAAATTTCTTTTATACAAGTTAAAGAAATATCTAATTTTTATAAAATGTGTAATTTAAAAAAAAAAGTTAAATATAAAATATTTATATGTAACAGTATAAGTTGTTATTTAAATAATAGTTTAAAAGTTATTAATTTCTTAAAAAAAGAAATATTTAAAAAAAAAAAAAAAAAGTTATTTTATATACATAAAAGTTCTTGTATGGGTTTATGTTCTTTTTCTCCATTTTTTTTAATTAATAATAAAAAATTATTTTTTTATATGAATAAAAAAAAAATAAAATTTTTAATTAAAAAATTAATATAAATGAAATTTAATAATAAAAACCATATAAAATCATTATTATTTAATAAATTAAATACAAAAAATTGAAAAATAAAAAATTACATAAAAAGAGGTGGTTATAAAACTATAAGAAGAATAATTAGAAATAAAATTTCAAAAAATGAAATAATAAATAATTTAAAATTAACAAGATTAAGGGGTAGAGGAGGGGCAGGATTTTTAACATGAATAAAATGAAATTTTATTGATAAAAATACATATTATCAAAAATATTTAATATGTAATACAGACGAAGGTGAACCTGGTACATTTAAAGATTTACAAATTACTATAAATAATCCTCATTTAATAATAGAAGGAATGTTAATTGCAGCTTATACATTAAATATTGATATAGGTTATAATTATATACATGGAGAAGTTTTTAAAATTTATAATATTTTTAAAAAAGCAGTATTAGAAGCTTATAAATATAATTTTTTAGGTTATAATATATTTAAAAGTAAAATAAATTTTAATTTATATTGTTTTAGAGGTTATGGATCATATATATGCGGAGAAGAAAGTGCTTTAATAGAATCTATAGAAGGAAAAAAGGGACAACCTAGATTTAAACCACCATTTCCCGCAAATATTGGTTTATTTAATAAATCAACACTTATAAATAATGCAGAAACTTTTTCTAATATTACTATTTTATTAAAAATAGGTATTAAAAAATATTTAAATTTTTCAAATTCTAAAAATGGCGGAACTAAAATTTTTTCTATTACAGGTAATATAAAAAAACCAGGAAATTATGAGGCTCCTTTAGGAATTTCACTTTCAAAATTAATAAAGTTAGCAGGTGGTTTTAAAAAAGATTTAAAAGCTATTATACCAGGTGGAATTTCTACTCCAATAATTAAAGGTAAAAAATTAAAATATATATATATGGATTATGATGAAATATTAAAATTTAAATCTATGCTTGGTTCTGGAGCTATTATATTAATAAATAATAAAATATGTATTTTAAAATGTTTATTAAACATATCTAATTTTTATTATAAAGAATCTTGTGGAAAATGTGTTCCATGTAGAGAGGGAATTATTTGAATTATGAAATTATTAAAAAAAATAAAAAATAATAAAGCTAAATTAAAAGATTTAGATTTAATATTATCTATTATTAATAATATTACAGGAAATACTATTTGTGCTTTTGGAGATGCAATATATTTTTCTATAAAATCTTATATAAAGAATTATTATAAAGAATTTATATTACATATTATTTATAATAAATGTTTAAAAAATGATAAAAATAATTATTAATAATAAAATTATAAAATATAAAAAAAAAATTACTATTTTAAAATTAATGTTTAAGTTAAATAAATATATACCTCATTTTTGTTATTATGATAAACTTTCTATTTCAACTAATTGCAGAATGTGTTTAGTAGAAATAAAAAATAATAATAAATTATTACCAGCTTGTTCTACTTATATAGAAGAAAATATGAATATAAAAACAAATAGTAAAAAAGTTAAAAAAGCTAGAAAAAATATAATGGAATTTTTATTAATTAATCATCCTTTAGATTGTCATATTTGCGACCAAGGTGGTGAATGTGATTTACAAGATAATTCTTATAAATATGGTAATTTCTATTCAAGATTTTTTGAAAAAAAAAGAATATTTTTTTCAAAAAATCTTTCTAAATTTATATCTATAAGAAATATTAATAGATGTATATATTGTACTAGATGTATTAGATTTAGTAATGAATTTTATGAAAATAAAAATATAGGTATTATACATAAGAATTATAATTCAAAAATATTTTATAAAAAAATAAAAAATAATTTTACTATTTCTGGTAACTTAATTGATTTGTGTCCAGTAGGTGCTTTAACGTCAAGAGTATTTAAATATAAAACTAGACCTTGACAATTAAAAAATTTTGAAACTATAAGTCATAATGATAGTTTTGGTTCTATATTAATTGTTCAAAAAAAAAATAAAATATTAAGAATATTACCTAAAAATAAAAAAATAAAATTAAATAAAAATTTAATTACTGATAAAGATAGATTTTCTTATGATTATTTATATTATAAAAATAGAATATTAAATCCTAAAATAAAAATAAATAATATTTGAAAAAATATTACATGAATAAAAGCTTTTAAAATATTGGAAAAAATATTTAAAATTAATAAAAATAAAAATTTAATATCTATATTTATAACTCAACAATCTACTATTGAAGAAATATATTTATTAAATAAAATAAAAAATATTTTAAATATAAAAGATGTTGAATTTAGAATAAAAGCAAAAAATTTTGTTATTAATAATAAATTTATTCCATGATTAAATATTTCTTATAAAAAATTAAAAAAGATAAATTGTTTTTTTTTAATAGGAACTTGTTTAAGCGAACATTCTTTAATATTAAATATAATAAAAGAAAATGAAAATATTAAAAAAATAAATATTTTAAATAATTATTATAATAATTATTTAAAATTTAATAATAAAATAATTACAAATTCTTTTTTTTGAATTATAAAATTAAAAGAAATATTATTATCAATTTTATTTTATTTAAAAAAAAAAATACCAAATTATTTAAATAATATTAAAACAAATAATATGAGTAATAAAATAGCTTTTGATCTATTATTTGAAAAAAAAAAAATAATTTTATTAAATTATAGTATTTTTCAAAATAAAAATTTTAAACAAATAAATAAAATTTCTAAAATTATATCAAATTTAACAAATTCAAAAATTGGATATTTAACAGAAAGTTCAAATTCTACAGGATGTTATATTTTAAATTTTTTTTCTAAAAAAAAAAATATTAAAAAACTTTTTAATTATAAAAAAAATATATATATATTTTTAAATATAGAACCAATAGATTTTTTTAATAAAAATTTTGTTTTAAAATATTTAAAAAAATCTAAATATGTAATATCATTAACTTCTTTTAAAAGTTCTATGAAATTTTCAAATTTTGTTTTACCAATAACTTTTTATTTTGAGAATTCAGGAACATTTATTAATAATGAAGGTAAAATACAAAAATTTAAAAATTGTATAAAATCATTTGCCTCATCTTTAAAGACTTGAAAATTTTTATTAATATTAATTAATATTTTAAAAAAAAATAATAATTTAAAATATAGAAATATTAAAAGTATTTTTAAAAGTATAAAAAAAAAAATAAATTTTCATAAATTATTAAATAAAAAATATAAAATAAATATTAAAAATATAAAAAAAATAAAAAATAATAAAAATATAAAAGAAAATAAAATAGAAAAAATATACAATATTCCTATTTTTTTAGAAAATATTATTTTAAGAAATTCTAATATTATTTTAAAAATAAAAAAATATTTTTATAAAAAAATTTATGTATCTAAAAAATTATTTAAAAAATTTAAGATATATAATAAAAAATTTATTTTTATTAAAAAAAATAAAAAAATAAAAATAAAAATAAAAAACAATATTTCTAAAAATACGATAATAACAAATACAAATATTAATATTTCAGATCTAAAATTTAAAAAAAAATAATGTTAAATAAATTAATTTTTTATAATATATTTAAAATGATATTATTTTTATTATTTATATTATTTATAGTTTCTTATTTGATATATTGAGAAAGAAAATTAATAGCTTGATTTCATTTACGTTATGGTCCTAATAGAACAGGTATTTTTGGTTTATTACAACCAATAGCTGATACATTAAAATTAATCTTTAAAGAAATTATTATTCCTAAAAAATCAAACAAATATTTATTTATTATTTCACCAATATTAATGTTATTTCCTTCTTTTTTATTATGATCAATTATACCATTTAATAATAAAATATATATATCTAATATATATAATAGTTTGTTATTCATAATATCTATAAGTTCAATTGAAATTTATGGTATAATAATCGGTGGTTTATCTTCTAATTCAAAATATGCTTTTTTAGGAATTTTAAGAGCAATATCACAAATGATATCTTATGAAATTCCAATTGCTTTTTGTTATTCTATAATAGTATTTATTACTAAAACTTCAAATATAATAAAAATAGTAAATAAACAAAGTTTAAATATTTTTTATTGAAATTTTTTTATTCTATTTCCTATATTTGTAATATATACAATTTCTAGTATAATTGAAATAAATAGACATCCTTTTGATGTAATAGAAGGTGAATCAGAAATAGTTGCAGGATATATGATAGAATATTCTGGTATTTCTTTTTCTTTATTTTTTCTTTCAGAATATATGAATTTAATATTTGTATCTTTATTAAATTCATTAATATTTTTAGGAGGTTGATATTCTCCATTTAAAATTTTAAATTTTATTCCTAATATTTTTTGATTAATAATTAAAGTTTTATTTTTAATATCATTTTTTATTTGAATAAGAGCTACTTTACCAAGATTTAAATATAATAAAATTATTAAATTATGTTGAAATTTTTTTTTACCTTATATAGTAATTTATTATATTTTTTTAATAATATTAATAAAAATTTAAATGAATAATATTATAAAATTTTATATTTTTTTAAAAAAAAAAATATTAAATTTATTTTTAATAGATATTTTAAAAGCTTTAAATATAACAAAATATTTTTTATTTTCAAAAAAAATAACAAATAAATATCCTATTGAAAAAATTCCTATATCTAAAAAATTTAGAGGTTTACATGCTTTAAGAATTTATAATAATAAAAAATCTAGATGTATTTCTTGTAAATTATGTGAATCTGTATGTCCTGCTAATGCTATTAATATAAAAACAGGTTATAATAAAAAAAATAATATTAGAGAAACAATAGAATATAAAATAAATTTAAAAAAATGTATTTTTTGTGGTTTATGTGAAAGTTCTTGTCCTGTAAATTCTATAGTTGAATTTAATTTTTTTGAATATTGTTTTTTTAATAAAAATAAAATGATTTTAAATAAAAAAAAATTATATTATATAGAAAAAAAATATAAAAAAAAAATATTTAATAAATATAAATAATATAAATGTTTATTATATTTTTAATATATTTTATAATATTTTTTATAATTTTATTTATTATAATAAATAATGAAATAATAATTTCTATTTTATTATTAATATTATTAATTTTTTTTATTTCTTTTATATGAATTATTTTTAAAGCTGAATTTTTATCATTAGCTATAATATATATATATATAGGTTCTTTAACTATTTTATTTTTAATTATTATAATTTTTAAAAAAATAAAATATAAAAAAAAAAAAAATATAAATAATAAATATTTATTATTTATATTATTTTTTTTTTTATTTTTTATATTATTTATTATATTAATTTTTTTTAAAAGTTATAAAAATATTAAAAATAATATATTAATTAGTAAGATTAATACAAATTTATTAAGTTTTAATATATATAATAAATATTTTTTTATATTTGAAATTATAAATATTATAATTTTATTTTCTATTATAAGTTGTTTATTTATTGTTAAAAAAAATAATGTTATCTAAAGATTTTAATATTTTTATATATTTTATTTTAAATATATTAATATTTTTAATTTTATTTTTTTTTTTAATATTCTATTGTAATAATATTATAAAATTTTTAATTATAATAGAAATATTATTATTATTAATAAATACTAATTTTATATTTATTTCATATTATTTTAATAATATTACAGGTCAAATATTTGTATTTTTTAATATTATAAATAATACTATTGAATTTTCTATAATTTTAACTTTAATAATAAAAAATATAAATAATGTTATATAAAATTATTTATAATTATAATAAAATAATAATATCATTATTTATTTTACCATTATTAGGAATTATTTTAATAACTTTATTTATTAAAATTATTAAAAAAAAAATAGTTTTTTTTATTACTTTATTATTAAATATATTTTTATTTTTAATAAGTTTATTATTGTTTTTAATAATAAAATATAAAAAAAATATAAATTTTAAAATTTATTATTTTATAAAATTTTTAAATTTAAAAATAAATTTTGGTTATTCTATTAATAATTTATCTATATTAATGATTATTTTAGTAACTTTTATATCTTTAATTGTTACTATATATTCATATCAATATATAAAAAAAGATAAAAATTTTAATAAATATTTTATATATTTATTATTTTTTATATTTTCAATGTTATCATTAGTTATTAGTAATAATATTTTAGAATTTTTTTTTTTTTGAGAATTATTAGGATTATCATCTTATTTATTAATAAATTTTTGAAATAAAAAAAAATGTATTAATGCAGGTAATAAATCTTTTTTAATAAATAGAATAATTGATACTTTTTTTATAATTTCTATATTTTTAATATATTTTAATTTAGGTAATTTAAATTTTGATTTTATAAATTATAATGTTAATAATTTAAAAAATATATATTTATATAAAACAAAATTTAAATTATTAGATTTAATATGTTTATTATTATTTATTAGTATTTTAGCTAAATCTGCACAATTTCCATTTCATTACTGATTACCTAATACTATGTGAGGTCCAACACCTATATCTGCTTTAATACATTCAGCTACTATGGTTACTTCAGGAATATTTTTAATTATAAAATTATCATTTTTATTTGAAAATTCAAAAAATATTTTAAAACTTATATTTTATATAAGTTTATTTACTATATTTTTTAGTAGTTTAATATCTATATTTCAAAATGATATTAAAAAAATAATAGCATATTCTACAATATCACAATTAGGATATATGGTTTTATCCTTATCTATTTCTTGTTATAATATTAGTATTTTTCATTTAATTATACATTCTTTTTTTAAATCTCTTTTATTTTTGTGTTCAGGTTCAATAATTGAAAATTCAAATGATATAAGAGATATAAGGAAATTAGGTAATTTTAAAAATTTTTTTACTTTTGAAAATTTTTTTTTTTTATTAGGAATATTAAATTTAAATAGCTTTCCATTATTTTCTGGTTTTTATTCTAAAAATTTAATTATAAAATCTATTGAAATTTTAAATATTAAAATTTATAAAATTTTTATATATATATCTAGTTTTATGACCTTATTATATTCTTTTAGAATGTATTTTTTAATATTTTTATATAATATATTTAAAAAAAAAAAAAAATTTAAAAAAATAAATTTTATATTTTTTATATCTTTATTTTTATTATCTATACCTAATTTATTTATTGGTAATTTATTATATAATAAAATTATCTTTAAAAATTATTTTAAAAAATATATTTTTATAAAAAATAAAAATAATATAATAAAAAAAATATTATTAAAATACAAAGAAATAAATAAAATAATAAAAATATCTTTTGAAGAAATATATATAATAATTTTAGGTATATTTTTAATTTATTATTTATATGTTAAAAAATATAATTTATTAATTTTATTAAAAAAAAAATTTTATTATATTTTAAAAATTTTAAAAAATGAATTTTATTTTAATAAAATTTTAAATATTATAAATAAAAAATTTAAAAATATAAGTAATATTTTATATATTTATATAGAAAAAATAATAAAAATAAATTTTATTAATAATATATATTATAAAATATTTAAAATTTCTTTTTTTTTAAATTTTATTCAAAATTATAATTTATATAATTATATAATTATTATAATTTTAAATTTAATATTTTTTTTTTTATTATTATTATAAAATGTATATATATTTTTTTAAAAATAATATTTTAAGTTTAATAATATTCTTTCCTATTTTAATAGGAATTATATTAATAATAAATAATAATGTTAAAAAATCATTAATTTTAAAAATAAATAAATTTATATATTTTTTTTTTATTTTATTTTATTTTTTTTTATTTATAATAATTTTAAAATATTATAATTTTTTATTTAATAATTTTCAATTTGTAAAATATAAAAAAATATTTTTATATTTAAAAATTAATTATTCTTTAGGAATAAATATAATTTCATTTATATTTATATTTTTAATTTTTTTTTTGAATTTTATAATATTTATAAGATATATAAATAAAGAAAATAATAATTTTAATTTTATAGGTTTTATTTTAATATTATCAGGTTTAAATACAGGTATTTTTTGTTCAAAAAATTTAATTTTATTTTATATTTTTTTAGAAACTTCTTTAATTCCTATGTTTATTATTATTGGTAAATGAGGGGGAAATAAAAAAATAATTTCATCTTTATATTTTTTTTTATATAATTTTATAAGTTCTTTAATAATATTTATAGTTATAATTTTACTTAATAATTTAAATTATAATTTTGAATTATTTAATAATTTTTCTTTATCTTTTAAAAAACAAAAAATAATTTTTATTTTATTAATTATATCTTTTTTTATAAAATCTTCTATATGACCATTTCATATTTGATTAACTAAATCACATGTACAAGCGCCATTAGAAGGTTCTTTATTTTTATCATCTATAATGCTTAAATTAGGAATTTATGGTATTATAAATTTTTTATTTTATTTATGTCCTGATGCTTTATTTTATTTTAAAAATTTAATAATATTTTTTTCTTTAATTTGTATAATACATATTGGTATAATAATTTCTAATCAAAATAATATAAAAAAAATAATTGCTTATTCATCTATAAATCATATAGGTTTATCATTGTTAGGAATATCATTATTAACAAAAATATCTATTATATCATGTATAATACAAATTATTTCTCATTCTTTTATAACTTGTGGTTTATTTATTATTATAAATTATATATATATTGAAACCAAAACATATAATTTAAATAAAATATTTAAAATTATTAAATTAAATAAATTATTTTCATTCTTTTTATTTTTTTTTTTATTATTTAATTGTGGTATACCTTTTAGTTTTGGTTTTATAAGTGAATTTTTAATTATTTTTGAATGTATAAAATATAATATTTATTTATCTTTTTTAAGTTCTACTATTATAATTTGGTCTACTATTTATTTTTTATTATTAGTAAATAATTTAATTTTTAAAAAAAATAAAAAAAAAATAAAAAGAATGAAAAATATAAAAATATTAAATTATTTTATATTATTAATATTATTTTTAATAGTTTTAATATTAGGAATATATCCTAATTTATTTATAAAATTATTAAATTTAAATATAAAAAATATTTTTAAAAAAGAAATTAAAACTAAAATTATAAAATGAAATTTATAAAATTAATAATTTTAATACCAGAAATAATTTTATTTTTTTTTTTATTATTTATAATAATATTAAATTTAATAATTAATAATAAAAAAAGAAATATATATTTTTTTTTATTTATAACTTTTATATGTTTTATTTTAAATTTAATTAATTTTAATTATAAAAAAAAATACTTTTATTATAATTTAATATTAATTGATAATTTTTCATATATATTAAAAATTTTTATATATTTATTTTTAATTTTATATTTAATATATATTATTATAAATAAAATAAATTTTATAAAAATAGAATATATATATATAATTTTTTTTTTATTTTTATCACAAAATTTTTTAATTATTTCTAATAATATATTATTAATATATATATTATTAGAATTTTCATCTTTTTGTTATGGTACTATTATATATATTGCAAGTAAAGATAATAAATTATCTTTAAAATATTTTATAATTAATATTATTTGTACAATATTTTTTTTATTTGGAATTATTTTTTTGTATTATATTTTTAATAATTTAAATTTAAATAAAATATTTTGTATATTAAAAAAATATTATAATAAAATATTTTTTTTATATATATTTATATTATTTATTCCTACAATATGTTTAAAATTTAATTTAATTCCATTTCATTTTTGAATACCTGAAATTTATAATAAAATACCATATCATATTTTAATACCTATAAATTTAATACCTAAATTTTCTATTATTTCTTTATTATTTCATATTTTTATAAATATAAATTTTAATAAAATTTTAATAAAATTAAAATTTATTATATTTTTAATATCATTATTTTCAATATTTATTTCTAGTATATTTATAATAATAAAAAAAAAAATAAAATCTATAATTTCGTTTTCTTCTATATTTAATTCTGGTTTTATGTTACTTATTATTTCTAATTTCAATAAAAAAAATAATTTAAAATTTATAGTTAATTCATATACAATTTTTTTTTTATATTTTATAAATTATAATATTTCTTTATTTATTTTTTTATTATTTTTAGATTTATTAAATAAAAAAAAAGATTTTATATTTTTAAAAAATATAAGAGGTATAACAAGTAATTTTAATTTATTAAAAATAATATTTATAATTATTATTCTTTCAATATCTAATTTTCCTCCTTTTTTAGGATTTTATTTAAAATTATTAATTTTAGAAAATAGTTTAAATAATAATATAAATTATTTAATTATAATAATATTTTTTATAATACTAAATTTTTTTTGCTATTTAAATATAATTAAAAATGTATTTTTTTATAAAAATATTAAAAATAAAAAAATAAAATTTAAAATTACAAATTTATTATTTTTATTAATAAATATTATTTTATTATTTTTATTTTTAATATTTAATAAATTTATATTCAAAATTATTTTTAAAATAATATTATTATCAATAATTTAAATATTTGGAGTTGGTGGGAATCGAACCCACTTCCGTATATATAATATAATTAATTCTACATATTTATTTTTATTTTTTAATATTTATTTAAATTTAATAATAAAAAAATTAAATTTAAACTATTTACTTTATTTTTATTTTAAATTAAGTAAAATTTATTTAAAATTATTCTCATATTTAAAATTTATTAAAGAGAATTTAATAAATTTGATTTAATAATTTAAATATTCGTAAATTTTTTTTTTATTTTCTGATTTTATTTTATTTATTTTTTTTTTGAGATTAATTACTCAATATGCTTTTAATTATTTTTTATATACGTCGAAACCAAACAACCCCTTAAAATTTATAAAATTAAATTTAATAAAATTAAAAATAATATTATTTTATATTAAATTATATTTTAAAAATATTTTTATATTTTAAATTTTTTATTAAATTTATCTATTCTTCCTGTAATATCAATTAATTTTTTTTTTCCTGTATAAAATGGATGAGATTCTGAAGAAATTTCTATTTTTAATAATAAATATTTTTTATTTTTAAAAATTATAAAGTTTTTTGATTTTATATTAGAATTTATTATAAATTTATTATTACTAGAAATATCAAAAAAAATTATTTTTTTATTATTCATTTTAAAATATGATAATTATAAATTTAAATAAAAAAGAAAATATAGAAACTGTAATAAAAAATTTTAAAAATATTATAGATAAAATTGGAATATTAAATACAATAAAATTAAAGGAATTTTATGAAAAACCTAATCAAAAAAAAAAGAGAAAATTAAAAGAAATTAAAAAAAAAAATAAATTAAAAATAAAATTACTTAATTTATCTAAAATAAATTATTAATTTATTTTGTTTAAAAAATATATAAAATTAATTAATAAAAAATATAATATTTTAAATATTATTAAAAAATATGTTTTTCTTAAAAAAATAGGTAATAATTATTTTGGTTTATGTCCTTTTCATAAAGAAAAAACTCCTAGTTTTTGTGTTAATTTATTTAAAAAATATTTTTATTGTTTTGGTTGTAATTTTGGAGGAGATATGATTTCTTTTCTTATGAAATATAAAAAAGAAAAATTTATTAATATTATTAATATTTTATTAAAAAAAAATATATTTTTTAAAAAAAATAGTGATGAAGAAAAAATATTTTTAATATATGAAAAAATAAATTTAATTTATAAAAAAGAATTAAAAAAAAATTATAAAGCAAAAAAATATATAAAGCTAAGAAATATAAATAAAAAAATTATAAAAAAATTTAATTTAGGTTATTCTAAAAACATAAATAAAAAATTTAAATTTATAAAAAAAAAATATAATTTTATTTATAAAAATATAAATATTTTAAAAAATAGAATTATATTTCCTATAAGAAATTTAAATGGTAAAATAATTGCATTTGGAGGAAGAAGTATAAATAATAATTATAAAAATAAATATATAAATACATATGAAAATTTCATTTTTAAAAAAAAAAAAGAATTTTATGGTTTATACGAAAATTTAAAACATATAAAAAAAAAAAAATATGTTATAATAGTAGAAGGTTATATAGATTTATTAACACTTTTCCAATTTGGTTTTTTAAATACTATATCTATATTAGGTACTAATTTTACTAAATATCATTTTAAAAAAATAACTAAAATAACTAATAAAATAATTTTTATATTTGATGGAGATATAGCTGGTAATTTAGCAATTAATAAAGTACTAAATTTATGTCTTTCATTATCTCTAAAAAATAAAATTATTAGTTTTGTAATATTACCTTATAAATATGACCCTGATAATTATTTAAGAAAATATGGAATTTTAAAATTTAAAAAAAAAATAGAAAATTCTATTTCTTTATTTAATTTACTTATTAATAAAATAATAAATAATAATAATATAAGAACTTTACAAGGAAGAATAAATATTTTATATAATTTTAAAAATATTGTAAATAATATAAATGAAGATTTCATTATTTTACAAATAATAAATTTAATATCTAAAATATTAAATATTAAAATAAATTATATAATAAAATTTATATTAAAAAAAAAAATAAATTATGAAAAAAGAAAAGTTTATTATGTAAAAAATATTAATAAAGAAATAATTTTACTTTATAATATTATAAAATTTCCTTTTTTAATTAAAAAAATAAATTTAAATATTTTATATTATATTAAAAACAGAAATAGAATAATTTATATAATATTAAAAAAAATTAAAAAAATTTATTATTTTGTAAAATTTAAAAATTTTTTAAATATTATTAATTTTTTTAGAAAAAAAAATAATATTTTTAATGAATTTTCATATAAAAAATTAAAAAAAAATAATATTGATTTTAATTATTTATTAAATAAAATTAAATTAGAAATAATTAAAAATAAAATTTATAAATATTATAATAATAAAATAATAAATAAAAAAAAATATAAAAATTTATTTAAAAAATGGATTTTATTAAAGAAAAAGTAAATATATATAAAAATAATAAAGATATAAATATAAAAAAATATATAAATTATAAAAAAAATATAAAAAAAATAAAAAAAATATTTCATAATAAAAATAAATTTTATTTATTTAAAAAATTTATTTTTAAAATAAATAAAATTTATTATATATTTAAAGAAAATAAAAAAATTTATTTTATAAATAAAATTTTAATATTATATAAAAAAGTAAAAAAAATAATAAATAAATTTAAATTTTATAATTTAAATAAATATTATAATAAGTATATATATTATATTAAAAAAAATATATTTAAATATAGTATAAAATTAAAATTTTATTATTATATAAAATATTTAAAATATTTAAAATATAAATTTAATAAAATATTTAAAAATATTAAAGAAAAAAATATTAATATTTTATTATATTTTTTATTAGAAAAATACAAAAAAAAAATTAAAAAATTTAAAATAAATGTTTTAAATGATAATTTAAAAATAATTTATTATATTATAAAAAAATATTCAAAATATTTAAATATAAATGATTTAATACAAGAAAGTAAAATGGCTTTATTAGAATCTTTAGATAAATTCAAATATAAAAAAAAATATAATTTTAATACATTTATTATAATATTTATAAAACAATATATAAATAAATTAATTAATAAAAATTCAAGAATTATTAGATTACCTACAAATATTATAAATATTTTAAATAAAATAAATAAAATAAAAAATAAAACTTTCGAAAATATTGGAAAAAAGCCAGATATAAATTATTTATCTAAAAAATTAAAATTAAAAAAAAATAAAATTTATAATATTATAAAAAATTCTAAAAATATTAAAAATAATAAAGATTTTTTATTAGAAAATATTAAAGAAAATAAAATAAATAATATAAAAAATTATAATAAAAAAAAATATGATTTTAAAAAAATAATAAAATTAAAAAATATTTCTAAAGCAAAATTTAACAAAATAAAAAATAAAATTTATAAAAAATTTGAAAAGGGTCTATAGCTCAGTAGGTTAGAGCAGGCGACTCATAATCGCTTGGTCAGGGGTTCGAGTCCCTTTAGACCCAAAATCAATATAAAAATTATGCATGATATAAAAATAAAAATTTGTGGTTTAACTAATTTAAAAGATATATATTCTATTTGTAAATTAAATATAAATTCTATAGGATTTATATTTTATAAAAAAAGCCCCAGATACATAAATATTAAATTAGCAATAAAATTATCTAAAATAATACCTCCTTTTATAAATATAGTAGCACTTTTTGTAAACGAAAAAAAAAAAAAAATAATTAAAATATTAAATAATTTACCTATTTCAATAATACAATTTCACGGAAATGAAAGTATTAAATTTTGCAATAAAATTTCTAAAATATTAAAAAAACCATTTATTAAGGTTATGCATATTAAAAATAATACAAAGTTTAAAGATATTTTAAAATATAAAAATAAACTAAAAAAAAATTTATTTTTTAGAGGTTTATTATTAGATACATTTAATAAAAATTATGGTGGTAGTGGAAAAAGTTTTAATATTAATATAATTAAAAAAAATTCCTCAAAATTTATTATTAGTGGAGGAATAAATTTATCTAATATTAAAAATATAATTAAAAAAATAAGACCTTATGCAATAGATATAAGTAGTAGTATAGAGAAATATATTAGGAAAAAAAATATAAATAAAATAAGAAAATTAATTAAAATAGTAAAAAATAAATAATGAAATATAATTTTCCTAATAAAAATGGTTATTTCGGTAAACATGGAGGAAAATATGTTTCTGAAATTTTAATTAACATATTAAATAAATTAGAAAAAAAATATTTTTTTTATAGATATAAATTTAATTTTATAAATAAATATTATAAAGAATTAAAAAATTTTATAGGTAGACCTACTTCAATTTATTTTGCAAAAAGATTGACAAAATTTTTAAAAGGTGCAAAAATATTTTTTAAAAGAGAAGATTTAAATCATACTGGTGCTCATAAAATTAATAATGTTATAGGACAAGCTATTTTAGCAAAAATTATGAATAAAAAAAGAATAATAGCAGAAACAGGAGCAGGACAACATGGATTAGCTACTTCAACAATATGTGCTAAATTTGGTATTAAATGTACTATATATATGGGAGAAAATGATATTAAAAGACAATCTGAAAATGTTAAAAAAATGAAATTATTGGGTTCTAAAATTATATCTGTAAAAACAGGAACAAAAACTTTAAAAGATGCTTTAAATGAAGCAATGAAAGATTGAATAAAAAATGTAAAAAACACTTTTTATATAATAGGAACAATTGCAGGACCTCATCCTTATCCAATGATAGTAAGAGATTTTCAATCAATTATTGGTTATGAAAGTATTCTACAAATTTTTGAAAACAAAATTAATATTCCTAAATATATAATAGCATCTATAGGAGGTGGCTCAAATTCTATTGGAATATTTTATTCTTATATAAAAAAAAATAATATTAAACTAATAGGTGTAGAAGCTGCAGGTAAAGGTTTACATACATTATTAAATTCTTCTTCATTAAATTTAGGAAAATTAGGTGTATTACATGGTAATAAAACATATTTATTACAAAATAAAAATTATCAAATTTTATCTACACATTCAATATCTGCAGGATTAGATTATCCAGGAATAGGCCCAGAACATTCTTTATTAAAAGATTTAAATAGAATTGATTATGAATTTATAATTAATAAAGAAGCTTTAAAATCATTTATTATTTTTTGTAAAATAGAAGGAATTATTCCAGCTCTTGAATCATGTCATGCTATTGCTTATGCTATGAAATTAGCAAAAAATTTATCTAAAAACAAAATTATTTTAGTAAACCTTTCAGGTAGAGGAGAAAAAGATATAAATAATATAAATTTATAATGTTAAAAATAAAAAATTTTTTTTTAAATATAAAAAGAAAAAAAAAAATATTTATAATATTTATTATTCCAGGAGATTTAAATATTAATCTAACAATTAAATTTATGCATATTTTAATAAAAACAGGAATACATGTAATAGAAATAGGAATACCTTTTTCAGATCCAGTAGCAGAAGGAATATTTATACAAAAATCTTCTGAAAGAATATTAAAATTTGGTATTTCTATTAAAAATATTTTAAATTTTATAAAAAAATTTAGAAAAATAAATAAATTTACTCCATTAATATTTATGGGATATATGAATACTTATAATTTATTAAATAAAAAAATATATATTAAAAAAATTAATAATTTATTAATTAATAATTTTATAATTGTAGATTTTCCTATAGAAGAATATTTAATATTAAAAAATATAATTAAGAAAAAAAATATAAATCAAATATTTTTAATTTCTTCAAATACTTTTTTAAAAAGAATAAAAAGAATTTTAAATTTAAGTAAATGTTTTATATATTATGTTTCTTTAAAAGGAACTACAGGTTCTAAAAATATTTTTTTTAATAAAATAAAAAAAAAAATTAAAATAGTAAAAAATAATACTAATTTACCTTTAATGATTGGTTTTGGTATAAATAAAAAAAATATTAAAAATATTATAAATTTTTCTGATGGTATAATTATAGGAAGTAATTTTTTAAAATTTATTCAAAATTTAAAAAAAAAAAATATATTTATAAACATTATAAATTATATTAAAAATATAAAATTAAATTTACTTTAAATGAAAAATTTTGGATATACTACTAAAATATTATATAAAAAAAATAATAAAATAGAATATGGTTCTTTACATAAACCTATATATACTTCAGTAACTTTTAGATATAAAAAAACTAAAGAATTAATAAATGTATTTAAAAATAAAAAAGAAGGTTTTAGATATAGTAGACAAAAAAATCCAACTGTTTCATTTTTAGAAGATAAAATTTCAATTATGGAAAATGGAATTGAAACTATATGTTTTTCAACAGGTATGGCAGCAATAGCTGCTATATATCAAGGTTTATTAAATATTAATGATCATATAATTTCTTCAAAATTTTTATTTGGAAATACAACAAATTTATGAAATAATATTAAATCAAAAGGTTGTAAAATAAGTATGGTAGATTCTACTAATTATAAAAATATATTAAAAAATATAAATAATAAAACAAAAATAGTTTTTGTAGAAACTATATCTAATCCTATTACTCAAATTTCAGATTTAAAAAAAATAGGAAAAATTTGTAAAAAATATAATATTTTATATATAATAGATAATACTATAACTTCTCCATATTTATTCAATCCTAAAAAAGTAAATGCTAATTTAATAATAAATTCTTTAACTAAATCAATAGGAGGTCATGGAGATTCATTAGGTGGTTCATTAACTGATACAGGTTTATATAATTGAAAAAATTTTTCCAATATAGATAAAAAATTTAAAAAATATAATGAAAATTTATGAGGAATAAAACAAATAAGAGCAAAATCTCTAAGAGATTTTGGAGCTTCTTTAAGTGCTGAATCAGCTCATAATATTTTAATAGGATTAGAAACAATAACTTTTAGACAAAATAAAGCATGTTTTAATGCATTCTCTTTAGCAAATATGTTAAAAAACAATAAAAATATTAAAAAAGTTTATTATCCTGGTTTAAAAAATCATCCTCAAAATAAAATTGCAAAAAAATTATTTAAAAATTATGGTAATTTATTAAGTTTTGAATTTAAAAAAAATATAAATTATTATAAATATTTAGATAATTTAAAAATACCTAATTTAGCTACAAATTTGGGAGATAATAGAACATTAATATTACCAATAGCTAAAACAATATATAATGAAATTAGTAAAAAAAAAAAAAAAAATATGGGAATATCAGAATCATTAATAAGAGTTTCATTAGGAATTGAAGATACTCATGATATTTTAAATGATTTTTATAATGCCTTTAATAAATTATAACTTAATTATATTTAGGTATTTTTATTTTTATATTTTTTTTATTTAAAAAAACCTGACATGATAATCTCGATTTTTTTTCATATCCCCAAGCATTTTCTAAAATCTCTATTTCTTTTTGTTTTATTTTATTTAAATTTTTATAACCTTTTATAATTATAACATGACAAGTAGCACAAGCACACGATTTTTCGCAAGCATGTTTTATTTTAATATTATTTTTTATCAAAACATCACAAAGATTTTCTCCTTTATTTCCATAAATTTTAATACCTTTAGGACATAATTTTTTATTAGGCAAAATTGTAATTTTTACTTTTTTTTTCATTTTTATAATATTTTAAAACTTTTTCCACATTTACATATTTCTTTTATTTTATTATTTTTTATTATTATTTCTTTTGAAATTTTTTTTTTATAATATAATATATTTATTCCATTTATATAAATACAATATTTAGGATTTAAAAAAAATAATATTTTATAATATTTTAAAATTATCTTATTTTTAATTATATTTTTTAATATTTTAATTTTTAAAATTTTACCCATACAACCATAATTTTTTATAAATATTTTTATTCCTATTGAATTATTAAAATTTATATTTTTTAAAATATATTTAATAGTTTTTTTATTTATATTAATAATCATATTTATAATTATTTTTATAATAATAATTTTTAATTGAAAATTTTATTACTTCTTCTGCTAAAATAGAACAATGAATTTTTATTGGTGATAATAATAAAAAATTAGCTATATCTAAATTTTTTATTAATAATGTTTCTTCAATAGTTCTATTTTTTATAATTTTTGTAGTTAAATATGAAGAAGCTATAGCAGAACCACAACCATAAGTTTTAAATCTTATATTTTTTATAATTCCTTTATATATTTTTATTTGTAATTTCATTACATCTCCGCATGAAGGAGAACCTGTTATACCAGTTCCTATTTTTCTATTATTTTTTAAAAAAGAACCAATATTTTTAGGTTTTTCACAATATTTTATTAATTTTTTAGAATAAAAAGTCATTATATATTAATTTTTTCATTTATATTTTAAAATATTAGTTCCTTCTTTAAACATTTCTCATAAAGGTGATATATTTCTTAATTTAATTATTTTATTTTTTAATATTATTTTTAATAATTTTATTTCTTTTAAAGTAGTATATCTACCTATAGAAAATCTTATAGAACTATGTGGTAATTTTTTTTTATTATTTAAAGACTTAATAACATAAGAAGGTTCTAAATTTGAAGAAGTACAAGCTGAACCTGAAGAAATAGCTATATTTTTTAAAGACATTATTAAAGATTCTCCTTCTATAAAATTAAAATTAATATTTAAAATATGAGGAACTTTTTTTTTTATATTTCCATTTATATATATTTCTTCTATTGATTGTAAACTTTTTATTAATTTATTATGTAATATTTTTATTTTTATAATTTCATATTTCATTTCTTCTCTTAAAATTTTTATTGATTTAGATAAACCTATTATCTGATGAGTTGCTAAAGTCCCTGATCTTATTCCTCTTTCTTGACCCCCACCATGTATTTGAGGTTTTATTATAATTTTTGATTTTTTTGATATATATAATACCCCTATTCCTTTAGGTGCATAAATTTTATGTCCAGAAAAACTCATTAAATCTATTTTTGTTTTTTTTAAATTTATATTTATTTTTCCTATTGCTTGAGTAGCATCACAATGTAAAAAAATATTTTTTTTATTACATAAATTTGAAATTTTTTTTATTTTTTGTATAACTCCTATTTCATTATTAACATACATAATTGTTATTAATATAGTTTTTTTATTTATTTTTTTTTTTAATTTTTTAATATTTATTATACCTTCTTTATTTGGTTTTAGATAAGTTATTTTATAACCCAAATTTTCTAATTCTTTTAAAGTATTTAAAGTTGCTTTATGTTCAGTTTTTAAAGTTATAATATGATTTTTTTTTTTATTATTAAAATTTAAAATTCCTTTTAATGCTAAATTTATACTTTCTGTAGCTCCAGAAGTGAATATGATTTCTTTATATTTACAATTTATTATTTTTGAAATTTTTTTTCTTGATTTTTCTATTAAAATTTTTATATATTTTCCATAAAAATGAGTATTTGAAGAATAATTACCAAAATGATATTTTAAAATAGGTATTATTTTATTTACCACCCTAGGATCTATTGGAGTTGTAGCAGAATAATCTAAATATATAGGAAATTTATTATTTTTCATATATAATTATTTATAAATCGAATTAGGTATTACACTTATTAATTTTTTATTAAAAGGACTAGGAACTAATTTTTTTGATTTTTTTTTTATTTTTATTATATTTGAAATAGCAAAAGAAATATTTATTTTTATTTTATTATTTATATTTTTTTTTTTTTTATTTAAAATGCCTTTAAAAATATAAGGAAAGCATAATAAATTATTAACTTGATTTTTATAATCTGATCTTCCTGTGCATATAAAAATATCTTTTCTTGTTTTTTTTACTTCTTCAGGAAAAATTTCTGGTATAGGATTTGCTAAAGCAAATATTAAAGATTTTAATGGCATTTTTTTTATTATTTCTGAATTTAAAATTTTACCTACAGATAAACCTAAAAATATTTCCGTTTTATATATTACATCTTTAATTTCTTTTTTTTTTGTATTTTTAATAAATTTTTTTTTTTCGTAATTTAATTTTTTTTTTCTTTCAATATTTATAATACCTAAAGTATCACTAACATAAATATTTTTTTTTGGTAAACCTAATTTCATTAATAATTTCAAACAAGCTAAAGCAGCTGCACCAGCACCAGAAGTTATTATTTTTATATTTTTAATATTTTTTTTTCTTATTTTTAATCAATTTAAAAAAGCAGCACAAACAACTATTGCTGTTCCATGTTGATCATCATGAAAAATAGGAATATTCATAATATTTTTTAATTTTTTTTCTATAAAAAAACATTCTGGTGATTTTATATCTTCTAAATTTATACCTCCAAATGTATATTCTAATGATTTTATAATATTACATAATTTATCTGGATCTTTTTCATTTATTTCTATGTCAAAGGCATCAATATTAGAAAATTTTTTAAATAATGCACTTTTTCCTTCCATTACGGGTTTAGAAGCAGCTGGACCTATATTTCCTAATCCTAATACTGCTGTTCCATTTGTTATTATTCCTACTAAATTTCCTTTTATTGTATATTTATAAATATTTTTATATTTTTCTTTTATTTTTAAACAAGCTTCTGCAACTCCAGGAGAATAAGCTAAAGATAAATGCTTTTTATTTTTTAATTTTTTAGTTACTTTTATAGATATTTTTCCCGCTTTTGGTAATTCATGATATAATAAAGATTTATTTTTTAAATTTTTTATTATTTTTTTCATTAAATTTAAAATTTTATGCGAAAGTAGCTCAATTGGTAGAGCAATACCTTGCCAAGGTATAGGTTGAGAGTTCAAAACTCTTCTTTCGCTTTAAATTAGTGGAATAGCAAAATGGTTATGCAACAGTCTGCAAAGCTGTTTTATATCGGTTCAATTCCGATTTCCACTTTTTATTTTATTTTTATATTTTTTATAAATAATAAACTTTTTATATATTTATTTATAATAAAATTATTTCTTAATAAATAAGATGGATGATATATAGAAATTAATGGTATATTATAATAATAATATATTTTATTTTTATTTTTTTTTATTGTAAATTTATTTTTATTTATATTAAAAATAGAAGAAAAAGCTATTTTACCTAATGTTATTATTATTTTTGGTTTAATTATTTTTATTTCTTTTTTTAAATAAAATAAACATTTTAATATTTCTTTTTTATTAGGAAATATATTTTTATTTTTTATATTTTTAGATATACATTTTATTACATTAGTTATATATATTTCTTTTTTTTTATATTTTAATTTATTAATTAAATAATTTAATAATTTACCAGATTTACCAATAAAAGGATAACCTTTTAAATCTTCCATTTTCCCAGGACCTTCTCCTATAAAAAAATATTTTATTTTTTTAATATTTTTATTACCTAATACATTTCTTATTTTATTTTTATGTAATATACATTTTTTACAATTATTAATTTTATTATATAATTTATATATTTTATTAAATTTATTATTTTTTTTATTTTTTAATAAATTGATATTAAATTTATTAAATATTTTAAATAATTTATTTTGCATATTTAAATATGATAATATTAAATAATTATAATTTTTATAATATTTATAAAAAAATATATAGCAATAAATGAATAATTGCTTGTTTTTGTTATAAAAATTGTTTTATATGTAAAAAATATAAAAAAATATTTAAAAAAATATCAAAAAAAAATAAAAATTTTTTTATTTGAATAAGTATTGAAAATAAATTTATTTATTTTAAAAAAATAAATATTAAAAAATTTCCTACATTATTATTTCAATATAATAATATAGTATTTTTTTTTGGTCAATTAATTCCTATTAAAGATATATTATTAATTTATTTAAAAAATATTGAAAATAAAAATAAAAATATTTTATATAAAGAAAAAAAAAAATATATTAAAAATAAAAAATATAGTTTATTATTTATAAATTAATATGAAATTAAAAGTTGTAAGAAATAAATTTTTAAATTTTTATAAAAAAAAAAAACATATTATAATGCCACATATTAATTTAAAACTAAATGAAAATAAATTAATGTTTGTTAATTCTGGTATGATTCAATTTAAAAAATTTTTTTTAGGAAGAAAAAGTAAATATAAAAGAATATGTAATGTTCAACCTTGTTTTAGAGTTAGTGGAAAACACAATGATTTTGAAAAAATAGGTTATACTAATATACATCATACTTTATTTGAAATGTTAGGTAATTGATCATTTAGAAATTATTTTAAATATGATGCATTATTTTGAACATGAGAATTATTAATAAATAAATTTAAAATTAATGAAAAAAAAATTTGAATAACTATTCATGAAAATGATTTTGAAACTTATAATATATGAAGAAAAATAGGAATTTCTAATAAAAGAATAATAAAAAAAAAAAATATTAAAAAAAAATTTTTTTTAAATGAAAATTTTTGAGAAATATCTAATAATAATGGCCCTTGTGGAACTTGTAGTGAAATATTTTATGATATGGGAAAAAAATATAAATTAAAAAATCAAAGATATGTTGAAATATGTAATAATGTATTTTTGCAATATAAAAAAAAATTATATAATAATAAATACATTTTAAATAAATTAAAATATAATTATATCGATGTAGGTATAGGTTTAGAAAGATTAACTTCTATTTTACAAAATGTAAATAGTAATTATAAAATAGATTTATTTAAAAAAATAATAAATAAAATTTCTGATAAAATAAAAATTAAAAATATAAATTCGCTAAAAATAATTTCAGATCATATAAGATCTGCTTGTTTTTTAATTTCAGAAAAAATTTATCCTAGTAATAATAAACATGGTTATATTTTAAGAAAAATAATTAGAAGAGCAATAAGGGAAGGATATAAATCGAATATAAAAAATCCTTTTTTTTATAAAATATCTTCAATTTTAATAAAAGAAATGGAAGATTTTTATCCTTTTTTAAAAAAAAATAAAAATAATATAAAAAATGTTATTAAAAAAGAAGAAGAAAAATTTTTTAATATATATAAAATAGGAATTAGAATATTAAATAATGAATTAAAAAAATGTTCTAAAAAATTAGATGGAAAATTTGCTTTTAAATTATATGATACATATGGTTTTCCAATAGAATTATTAGAAGATATATGTTTAAAAAATAAAATTTTAATTAAAAAAAAAGAATTTTTTTATGAAATGAATAAACAAAAAAATAATTTTTTAAATAGAAATTAAATATAAACTATTCAATAAAGAATTAATATTTAAAATAATAAATATAAAATAATAAATTTTTATTTATTTAATTATAATTTTATTTATTAATTTTATATTTAAATAATAAATATATAAATAACTAAATTAAAAATGAAAATAAAATTTAAAAGACCTCCTATAATAGGAATAATGGGTCATGTTAATCATGGCAAAACTTCATTATTAGATTATATAATAAAAACAAATATAGTATCTAAAGAAATAGGAAATATTACTCAAAATATAAATGTATATAATATAGAAACTTTAATAGGTCCTTTAACTTTTATAGATACACCTGGACATGAAGCATTTTCACATATGAGAATTTTAGGAGTTAAAATAATAGATATAATGTTATTAGTAATAGCAGCTGATGATGGTGTTATGCCTCAAACTAAAGAAGTAATATCATATATTTTAAATAATAAAATTCCTTTAATAGTAGTAATTAATAAAATTGATAAATTAAATATAAATATTAAAAAAATAATAAATCAATTAAATAATTTAGGAATAATATCTGATAAATATGGAGGCGAATCATTATTTGTTAATTTTTCTTCTAAAACAGGTGAGGGTTATGAACAATTAATAAATAATATAAAATTATTAACAGATATTTTAGATATAAAATTTGAAAAAAACAAAAATAGTAAAGGAATAATAATAGAATCAATTTTAAATAAAAAAAAAGGACCTTTAGTTATAGTTTTATCAAAATGTGGAATTTTAAAAAAAGGTAATTTTATGATTACAAAAAGTTCATATGGTAAAGTAAAATCTATACTAAATGAAAATTTTAAAAATATTGATTTTTTATATCCCTCAATACCTGGAATTATTCAAGGTTTAAATATATTACCAAAATCAGGAGAAAAATTTTTTATTACTTCAAATAAAAAAAAAATTAAAAAAAAAAAATATTTTATATCTAAAAAAAAAATAAATAAAAATAATAAACTAATTTTTAAAAAAAATAAAAGTTCTAAAAATTATGAAGGTAAAAAATTAAATTTGATTTTAAAATCTTATAATTATGGTAATCAAAAATCTATATTAAATATTTTAACCAAATTTTATAATAAATATGGAAAAATAAAAATAATTAATTATTCTATTGGTGATATAAATATAAATGATATAATTTTATGTAAAAATACAAATTCTATAATTATAGCTTTTAATTTATATGAAAATAAAGAATTATTAAATTTTAAAAAAAAGTATAATATTAAAATATATTATTTTTATATAATTTATGATATTTTAAAAAAATTAAAAAAAATAATGTATTTAAAAAAAAAAAGAAATGAAAAAAAAATAAAAGTATTAGGATATGCTGAAATAAAAAAAAAAATAAAAAAAGAATGTGAAATTATAGCGGGCTGTTATATTACAAAAGGTAAAATAAAAAAAAATTCTTTTATTTTAATAAAAAGAAATGATATTATTATTTGAAAAGGTTATATAAATTCAATTAAACATTATGGAAAAGAAATTAAAGAAGCTAAATATGGTATAGAATGTGGTATTACTTTTAAAAATTTTAATAGTTTTTATATAAATGATAAATTAGAAATATTTGATAAAAAAGAAAATATTGAAAATATTGAAAGTATTAAAAATAATGAAAATATTTAAAATAGTATTTATAATTTTATTATATTATAAAAATGAAATTATTAAAAAATTATTTATTTCAAATTAATGTTTAAAAAAAATATTAAAATATCAAAATTTATTTACAATTTTTTAATATATATATTAAAATTTAAAATTAAAAATCCTTATTTAAAAAATATTATTATTACTAAAATATATATAAATAAAAAATTTTCAAATATTAATATATATTTTATAGATTTTTTAAAAGAATATAGTTTGAATATTAAAAAAGAAATTTTTATTTTAATAAAATTATTAAATAATATTAAAAATTATATAAATTATAAAATTAAAAATAAAATTAATAATTTTAAAAAAATTAATTTAAATTTTATTTATGATAAATCATCTTTAAAATTTGAAAAAAAAATTTCTTTATTAGAAATTAACAAAAATTATGAAAAAAAATAACAATAGAAAAATTATTAATTCAATAAGAAAATCTAAATTTAAAAATGCAATTAAAAATATTTATAATATTATTAATAGTAATAAAGATATTGAAAAAAAAAAAATATTTCAAAATTTATCTATAATAGATAAATTTTGAAATAAAAAAATTATTAAAAAAAATAAAATTATAAGAATAAAGAAAAAGATATTTAAAAAACTTAAAATAGAAAATATTCATATTTTTTAATTTGAAAAAAGAAATAATATTAGATATAGAAACAACTGGTTTAAATGTTAAAAAAGGTGATAGAATTATAGAAATTGCTTGTATAAAAATATTGAATAGAAAAATAACTAATAAAAAATTTCATGAATATATAAATCCTAATAGAAAATCTAATAAAGATGCTTTAAAAATACATGGAATAAGTGATAAATTTTTAAAAAATAAACCTTTTTTTAAAGATATTATAGATAAATTAATAAATTTTATTAAAAATTATACTATTATAATACATAATTCTTCTTTTGATATTTCTTTTTTAAATAAAGAATTTAAAATATTAAAATATAAAAAGTTTAAATATTATGTAAAAAATATAGTTGATAGTTTAAAAATAGCAAGAAAAAAATTCCCTAATAAAAAAAATGATTTAAATTCATTATGTAAAAGATTTAAAATAAGTATAAAAAAACGTAAGTTACATAATGCTTTATTAGATTGTATTTTATTATCAAAAATTTATCTTATTTTAATTAGAAAACAAAAAAATATATTTTATAATATTATAAATAAAGAAAAAAAAATTAATAATAAAAATAAAAAAAAATTAGTAAATAAAATGATAAATATAAAAATAAATAAAGATGAAAATAAAATACATAAAGATATAATAAAAAATATAAATTTAAAATAAATATGAATATATTAGTACCTATAAAAGGTGTAATAGATCCTAATATAAATTTAGTTGTTGAAAATAATAATATAAATTATAATAATTATAATTTAATTATAAATCCATTTGATGAAATAGCATTAGAAGCTTCAATGCAATTAAAAGAAAATAAAAAAAATTGTAAAGTTATTTCTATAACATGTTCTAATTTAAATTCTAAAGAAATTTTACAAAAATCTTTAGCTTTTGGTATTGATGAAAGTATATTAATAAACAATGATGAAAATATAGAATTATCTCCTTTAATAATTTCAAAATTATTAAAAAATATAGTTGAAAAAAAAAATATAGATTTAATAATAATGGGTAAACAACAAATTAATGAAGATAATCATCAATTAGGACAAATGTTAGCAGGTATTTTAAATTGACCTCAAGCAATTTGTGTTTCTAATATTGTATTAAAAAAAGATAAAATTATTGTTACTAAAGAAATTGATTTTGGTTTAGAAAATTTATCTTTAGAATTACCAGCATTAATTACTGTTGATTTAAGATTAAATGAACCAAGATTTATATCATTATCTAATATTATTAAATCAAAAAAAAAAAATATAGAAATTATAAATATAAAAGATATAAATATAGATAAAATTAGTAAATTAAAAAAAATAAAATATAGTATAAATGAAAAAGAAAAAAAAAAAATAAAATTTATTAATATAAAAGAATTATTTGAAAAATTAAAAGAATTTAATATTATTAAATAATGAATATTTTAATTTGTATAGAATATAAAGAATTAAAAATAAATAATATAATTTATAATCTTATTGAATCTGCAAAAAAAATAAAAAATGACAAAAATGAAAATAATATATATATATTAATAATAGGTTATAAAATTAAAAAAAATTTTATTAAATCAAAATTAGACAATATAGTTAATATTAAAAAAGTAATTATATTTAATAATATAATATTTAAAAACATAATAAGTGAAAATGTAGTAAATTTATTATTAAATTTATATAAAAAATATAATTATTTAATATTTCCTTCTAATCATTTTGGTAAAAATATTTTACCACGTTTAGCTTCAAAAATAGATGTTTCACCAATTTCTGATGTTATAAATATATTAAACAAAAATACTTTTGAAAAATTAATTCATTCTGGTAATATAAAATTAACTGTTAAATCTTATGATCCTATAAAATTGTTAACAATTAGATTTACTAATTTTAGTAATATAAATATTATTAAAAATACTAAATATAAAGTAAAATTTAAATATATAAATAATAATTTTGATAAATTTAAAAAAACTAAATTTATAAATATAAAAGAAATAGAAAAAAATAATTTAAATTTAAATAATTCAAAAATAATAATAGGAGGCGGAAGAGGTTTAAAATCTATTAAAGGTTTTGAAATATTAAAAATATTAGCTAAAAAATTAAATGCAGCTATAGGAGCTACTAGATCTGCAGTTGATGCTGGTTATATTTCTAATAATTTTCAAATAGGACAATCTGGAAAAATAATAGCACCTGATATATATATGGCTATAGGAATTTCTGGTGCTATACAACATATTGCTGGAATTAAAGATTCTAAAACAATTATTTCTATTAATCAAGATGAAGAAGCTCCTATATTTTCTATTTCTGATTATGGTATTATAGGTGATTTATTTATTTTATTACCTAAATTAATAAAAATGATAAAATAAATTTATTATATTTTTTTTATAATATTAATTTTATTTAAAAAATAAAAATATTTTTTTATTTTTTTATTTTTTATTTTTTTATATATATTATTTCATTTTGATAAATTTATATTTAGTAAAAATTCTAATTTGTAATTTATTTCAGGTAATATTGGTTTCAAAAATATTGTTATATTTTTAAAACATTCTATAAAAAAACTAGATAAAAAATATTTTTTTTTTTTATTATTTATATTTCATAATTTATAATAATTTATATAATTATTTATAATTTGTATTTTATTAATAATAATTTTTATTATTTTATTATATTCTATTTTTTTATATAATTTTTTAATTTTTAACGAAATATTAATTATATTTTTTAAAAATACTTTATTTGATTTATTTCAATTATTATTTATTATAAATTTATTTTTTTTAATAAATTTTATTATTCTACTAATAATATTTATATATTTATTTATTAATTCATTATTTATTTTATAAATAAAATCTTTAATATTAAAATTTATATCTTTTATTTTATTATTTAATTTTGAAGCAAAATAATATCTTAAATATTCTGGATTTAAATTTAATTTTATATATTTTGAAATTAAAATATAATTTTTTTTAGTTTTAGACATTTTTTCTTTATTAATTTTTAAAAAACCATGAATAAAAAATTTATTTTTTGTTTTATATTTAAAAATTTTTAATATTATTTGTAATATTATTATATGAAAATATACTATATCTTTACCTATAAAATATGTTTGTTTAATATTTTTATTTTTATAAATAATATTTTTAAATTTCTTATTATTTTTAATTAAATTTTTAAAACAAGATAAATAACCTATTATAGCATCTCATCATACATAAAAATATTTATTTTTTTTATTAAATATTTTTATACCAAAATATGGTTTATTTCTACTAATATTTCAAATATTTAAATTATATCATTCTCTTTTTTTTTTATTAATTTCTTTTTGATATTTTTTATTTAATATTTCATTTATAATCTTATAAAAAATTTTATTTTTTATATTTAAAAATATTTGTTTTGATAATTTTATTAAAGGTTTTTTATTATTTAAAATAAAATTTGGATTTTTTATATATATTGAATCATAATTAATATTACAATTTTCACAAAAATCGCCATATTGATTTTTAAATAAACATTTAGGACATATACCTTTTATAAATCTATCTGTTAAATAAATATTTTTATTATTATCAAAAAATTGATAAACTTTTTTTTTAATTAATAATTTATTTTTATAAAAAATATAATATATTAAATTAGAAAATAAATTATTTTCAATACTATTGGTATTATATCAATTATTATATATTATATTAAAATAATTTAAATTTTTTTTTCTTTTATTTAATATTAAATTAATATTTTTTTTTATTATTTTTTTATTTAAAAAATTTAAATTAATTAAATTTCCATGAATATCATTAGCTCCTATAAAATATACTTTCTTTTTATTCATTTTTAAAAATCTTACATATATATCTGCTTGTATAAATTCCATAATATGACCTAAATGTAAATTACCATTTATGTATGGAAAAGCTGTATTAATAATATATATATTATTTTTAATATTCATTATAAAATATTAAATTATTAAATATGAAATTATTAAACATACGTTTTGCTCCTAGTCCTAGTGGATATTTGCATATTGGTAATATAAGAACTATTTTATATAATTTTGCTTTTTCTTTTAAAAATAAAGGAAATTTTTTTTTAAGAATAGAAGATAGTAATCTAAATATAAAATATATTAAATATATTAAAAATATATTAAATATATTTTCAATTTTTAATTTTAATTATAAAAAAAAACCATTTTTTCAAAGTAAAAGAAATTTTTATTATTTAAAGTTTATAAAAAAATTATTTAAAATTAAAAAGGTTTATTTTTTTTTTGATAAATTTAAAAGTATACCTATTATAAAATTTAAAAATAATAAAAAAAATATATTTAAATGAAAAAATTTTAATAAAAAAATTATTTCAAATTATAAATTTAAAGATTTAATTATAAGGAGATCTAATAATCTATATTTATATAATTTTTGTGTTGTAGTAGATGATATAAAAATGAAAATTTCTCATATAATAAGAGGTGATGATCATATTAGTAATACACCAAATCAAATTTGTTTATATAAATCTTTTAAAAAAAAAATTCCTATTTATTATCATTTACCAATGATTTTAAATAATAATGGAAAAAAATTATCTAAAAAAAAAAAATCTTTTAAAATATTAAATTTTATTAAAAATAATTTTTTACCAGAAACATTATTAAATTATATTTCTAAATTAGGATGAGGTTTTTTAAATAAAGAAATATATAAAATTAATAATTTTTATAATTTATTTAATATTAAAAATATTAAAAAATCTTCTTCTAAAATAAATATTTTAAAATTAAATTGAATAAATAAATATCATTTAAAATATTCAAATAATATAAAAATTTTTAAATATATTATTATATTTTTAAAAAATAAAAAAATAAAACTTAAAAATTATTTTAAGATAATAAAAATAATAAATATATATAAATTTAATAATATAAATTTTAAAAATATTTTAAATAATATAAAATATTTATATATTAATAATAATAAAATTCTAAGTAATTTTAAAAAAAATAAAATAATATTTGATTTATATATTTTATTTTTTAAAATAATATGAAAAAAAAAATATATAAATTTAATAATTAATAAAATAATTAATATTTATAAATTAAAAAATTATATTTTAAATAAATTTTTAAGAATAATAATATTTAAAAAAAAAAATACCCCCTCTTTAATAACAATTATAAAAATTATAGGAAAAAAAAAAATTTTAAATATTCTTTATAAATATTTTTAGTCTCTATAGTCTAAAGGTTAGGACATCACTCTTTCACGGTGAAAATAGGGGTTCAATTCCCCTTAGAGATATATATAATAAAATGAAAAAAAAAATTAAATTTAAAGCAGATATAAGAAAAGTATTGGATATAATGATAAAAAATTTATATTCATATAAAGAAATATTTATAAGAGAAATAATTTCAAATTCTCAAGATGCAATAGATAAATTAAAATATATATATAATAATATAAATTTTAATATAAAAATAAAAATAAATAAAATTAAAAAAAAAATAACAATTATAGATAATGGTATAGGTATGAATAAAAATGAAATTATAAATAATTTAGGAACTATTGCTAAATCAGGTACTAAAAATTTTTTATCAAAATTAACAGGTAATAAAAAAAAAGATAATAAATTAATAGGAAAATTTGGTGTTGGTTTTTATTCTGTTTTTATAGTTTCTAAATTAGTAAAAGTAATATCAAAAAAATACAATAATAAAAATATTGGTTATGAATGAATTTCAGAAGGTAAAGGAAATTTTTATATAAAGAAAAAAAAAAAAAAAAATTATGGAACAACAATAAAATTATATTTAAAAGAAAAAGAAAAAAAATTTTTATCTTATAAAAAAATAATTAAAATAATAAAAAAATATTCTAATTATATTTCATCACCTATAAAAATAAAAAAAAAAAAAAAATGAATTACAGTTAATAATCCAAATGTATTTTGAATGAAAAATAAGTCTAGTTTATTAAAAAAAGATTATATTAAATTTTATAATAATAACATAGATAATAATGAAAAACCATTATTTTATATACATAAAAAAATAGAAACTAATAAAAATGAATATGTTTTACTTCTATATGTACCCTTAAAAGATGAAAATATAATAAAAAATAATTCAAATATAAAATTATATTCAAATAAAGTACTTATAATAAATAATATTAAAGAGATAATACCTAATTATTTACGTTTTATAAAAGGAATAGTTGATTGTACAAATTTAAATTTAAATATTTCAAGAGAAAAATTACAAGATAATAATATTATTAAAATAATAAAGAACACAATAATTAATATTTTTTTAAAATATTTAAAATATATTTCAAAAAATAAAGTTAAAATTTATAATTTATTTTGAAAAAACTTTGGAAATATATTTAAAGAAGGAATTTACGAAGATTTTATAAATAATAAAAAAATATTAAATTTAATAAGATTTAAAACTACTTATAATAATAATTATATATCATTAAAGGAATATTATTCAAGAACAAAAGAAAATAATAATAAAATTTATTACATAATATCAGATAATTATAATAATGCTATAAATAGTCCTCATTTAGAATATTTTTTAAAAAAAAATATAGAAGTTATAATATTTACAAATAAAATAGATGAATGAATTTTAAATTTTTTAAAAAAAATAAGTAAAAAAAAATTTATTTCTGTAACAAAAGGTATTTTAGATATAAATATTTTAAATTTTAATAAAAAATATAAATTTAAAAAAAATATTATAAAATATAATAAATTATTAAATAAAATTAAAAATAATTTAAAAAAAAAAATATTTGAAATAAAATTAACATATAGATTAATATATTCTCCATCTTGTTTAATAGTTTCTAATGAAAAGGAAATATCTAATAATTTAATTAAAATTTTAAAAAATTCAAAACAAAAAATATTATTAAAAAATAAAAATATATTAGAAATAAATCCTAAACATATTTTAATTAAATATTTATTAAAAAAAAAAAAAAAAATAAAATTTTGATCAAATTTTATTTATGATTTATCTTTATTAAAGGAAGGTATAAACATAAAAAATATTTCTAATTTTAGTAAAGTATTAAATAATATTATAATAAAACTAATAAAAATAAATAAATTTTAAATATTATATAATAATAAGATATAAATATATTAAAATGTAAAATAAAAATTATTCTTAATAAAATATATAATTATTAATGGTTATTAAAATAATATTATGAAAAATAATTTTAAAAATATTATTATATTTATAATTTTATTATTTTTAATAATATTTATTATAAATATTATAATAAATATAATAAAATTTATAAAATATATAAAAAAATATTTTTTTATTTATTATATATTATAAATTTAAAAATATTAAATTTTATTAATATATTTATGATTATTTTTAAAAATAAAAAAATTTTATTAAATTATTATATAAAGAAAAAAATTGAAGCAGGAATTATATTAGAAGGAATAGAAGTTAAATTATTAAAACTTAAAAAATTTAATGTTGATAATAATTATATCAAATTTGAAGGTAATGAAATTTATATATATAATTTAATTATTGAATATAAAAAAGAAATAAAAAATTTTAAATTAAAAAAAAATATGAAAAAAAAATTATTATTACATAAAGAAGAAATTATAAAAATTAAAACTAAATATTTAAAAAAAGGTTTCACTATTATTTTATATAAAATATATTTTAAAAAAAAATATATAAAATTTAAAATAGCAATTGTAAAAAGAAAAAAAGAATATCAAAAAAATATTTTAAATAAAAATATTGATAATAAAAAAAAAATTAAATATAAAAATTTAAATTTTGATTATAATTTTTAATTTTTTTTAATTTTATATTTTTAAAATAATTTTTATTTTAATTTATATTTTATTCAATTTTAAAAAAATGAAAAAAAAAAATATAAACAAATATTTTCCTAAAAAAGAAAATATTTTACTAATATACAAAGAAAATATAAAATCTTTAATTAATAATATAAAAATTAAAGATTTTAATTTAAACAAAAGTATATTAAAAAGTATTTATAAAATTAAATTTTATAAATATATAAACCAATTATTTTTAATTTATATTAAAAATAAAAATAAAATAAATTATAAATTTAAATTTTTTTTAATAAATATAATTTTTAAAATTATAAATTTTAATATTAATTTAATAAATAAAATAAATATTATTAACTTTAATAATATTTTATATAATAAAAATTTAATTATTAAAATCTAAAAATGAAAAATATACAATTTAAAAAAATATTTTATAAAGTAAAAAATTTTTTAAGATATTATTATTACGATAAATACGAATATGATTATGTAATTTATGATGAAACACACGGAAAACCTAAAAAAAAAATATTATTAATAACTAGAAGTATACTTTCATTTATAATAAGATTTGTGATGGGATTAATTAATTTTATATTAGATATTTTAAATAAGTTACATATTAGTAATTCTGATCAATTAACATATTATACTTATGGTAAAAATCATCATTATTATAGTATTTTAGATGAAGAAATTTCTAAAAAATAAAATTTTAAAAAATTTGTATTTTAAAAATACCTGAGACCGGAATCGAACCGGCATGTTTATTTTTAATAAACGATGGATTTTAAGTCCATTGTGTCTACCTATTCCACCACCCAGGTTTTATAATTTTAAGATTATTCTCATAATTGATGATCTTGATTTATAATTTAAAAATATTTCTAATTTTTGAGGTATTATTTTTAATAATTTAATTTTTTTTTTAAATTTATTTTTATAAAACATATTTTTAATTATATTATCTTCTATAGAATGAAAACTTATAATTATAATTATTCCTTTATATAAGTATTTTAAAATTATATTTTTTAATATATTTTTTAAATTATCTTTATTTATATAATTTCTTATTATTTGAAATATTTTAGATATATAATTATTAATCTTATTTTTATTAGTTACTTTTTTTATTATATTAATTAAATCAAATGTTTTTTTTATTTCTTTTTTCTTTCTATTATAAATTATTAAATTAACTATTTTAAAAAAATACTTTTTATTTCTATAATAATTAAATATTTTTAAAATTTTTTCTTTTTTATAATTATTTAAAATTTTATAAGCAGGTTTATTTAACTTATTATTTATTCTCATATCTAACAAAGAATTTTTTTTATAACTAAAACCATTTTTGTTTATAATTTGAAATAAAGATATTCCTAAATCAAATAAAATAAAATTTATTTTTTTTATTTTTAATAATTTTAATATTTTAAATATATTTTTAAAATTATCATTTACTATAAATATTTTTTTCATTTTAATTTTATTTCTATTAAATATTAAATTATCTTTTTCAAAGGCTAAAATTTTTTTTATTTCTATTTTTTTATTTATTTTTTTCAAATGTTTTGCCATTCCCATAGTAGCATCTATAAATATGTCTTTATTTATTTTTATATTTTTTAATATATTAAAAATTTCCGAAATTAATATTGGAAATTTATTATTTATTTTCATAATTTTGAAATATATGTAAATATTATTATAAAAAAAATATTATAAGCTGGATTAAGTAAAACAAAATAAATAAATATTTACTTAAAAATAAATTAATTTATTTTTTGAGCTTATAAACCATTATATTTAATAAACTATTTTAATATAAATAAATAATTATTCTTTATAAATATATTTCTTTTCAAAAAATTGTTTCTTAAAAATTATATTTTTAAAATAAATTATTTATTTTTATTTTTTATAGTAATTAACTATTATTATATTATAAGAATCCAGACTTTCCTAAAATTTTATTTATTTAATATATATATAATATAATAATATTTTTAAAAATTAAAAATTAAAAGAAGAACCACAATTACAAGTTTTTTTTACTTCAGGATTAAAAATAATAAAATTAGATTTTTCAAAAGTATTTTTGTATTTTAAATAAGATTTATATAAATATTGATAGCTTATAAAATCTATTATTATTATTAAATTTTTTATTTTTATCAATAAATCATAATTTTTATATTTTCTTTTAAAATTAAAAATATATTTTAAACCCATACAACCACCGCCTTTTATATAAATTCTTAAAAATTTATTATAATATTTGTTATTAATAATTTTTAATGATTTATTAGAAAATTTCATAATTTTAACGTTTAGAAAATTGTTTACTTTTTCTAGCTTTTTTATGTCCTAATTTTTTTCTTTCTACCATTCTAGAATCTCTCGTTAAAAATTTTAAATTAGAAAATATATTTTTATAATATTTATTAAAATTAACTAAACATTTAGATAAACCATGTAATATAGCTTCTGATTGGCCAGTATATCCACCTCCCTTAACAAAAATTAATATATCAAACTTATTATTTTTGATAATTTTTAATGGTTTTAAAGCTATTAATAATTTTTTTCTTAAAAAAAAATATTCATATGGTAATTTATTATTTATTAATATTTTTCCTATTCCTTTTTTTAAAAATATTTTAGCAATAGATTTTTTTCTTTTACCTGTAGAGTAAAAATATTTATTTTTTTTAAACATTATATTTTAATAATTTTTATTTTTTTTAAATTATTATTATTATAAATATTATTTTTATATATTTTTATATTATTTATTATTTTATTTTTTAAAATATTTTTTGGTAACATTCCTAATATTGCTTTTCTTATTACTAAATTAGAATTTTTTTTTTTTAAATCATTAAAATTAATTACTTTTAAACCACCAGGAAAATTAGTATGATAATAATATTTTTTATTAATATTTTTTTTACCTGTAACTTTAATTTTATCACTATTTATAATTATTATAAAATTATTATTATTTATATTAAAATTTAATTTTTTATTTTTATTTATTATTATAGAAGAAACTTTATTTGCTAATTTTCCTAAAATTTTATCCTTTGCGTCAATTAATAATCATTTATCTTTTAATATATTTTTTTTAATAAAAATAGTTTTCATAATAAAAAAAATGAAATGTATAATAAAATGAAATAAAATTTTAAATACAACATTAATAGGAATTACAGATTCAAAAAATATAATAACAATGAATAGTAATAAAAATGAATATTCATCTCCTAGACCAATGGAAATAATTTTATTAGGTGCGGGAGGTTGTACAACATATGATATAATTACTATATTAAAAAAAAATAATCAAAATATAATAAGTTTAAAATTATTAATAAATAGTAAAAGATCTAAAAAAATTCCTAAAGTATTTATAAATATAAATTTTTTTTTTAAAATTTATGGAATAAATATTAATAAAAATTTAATAGAAAGTGCAATTAATGTTTCACATAAAAAATATTGTTCAGCAATTATAATGTTAAATAAAACAGCAAAAATAAGTCATAATTTTAAAATTAAAAGAATAAAATATTAGTTTTAAAATGGTATATCATCATTATCTAAATCTTTTAAATATTTTTTTATATCATTATTTTCATTATTTTCGTTATTTTTTTTTATTTCATTTTTATTATCTTTATTATTTTCAAAATATTTATATTTTTTATCCTCAATATTTTCATATTTATCTTTTTTTATAAATTCTTTATTTTCTTTACTTTTAATATCATAGTTATTACTTTTAAAATATTTTTTTTCATTTAAATTATATTCTTCATTATCATATTTTTTATTATAACTTAACATTTGCATATTACTACATATAATTTCTGTTATATATTTTTCTTCATTATCTTGTAATCATTTTCTATTTTTTATTTTACCTTCTATATATATTTTTGAACCTTTTTTTAAATATTTTGATACTATTTTAGCTAAATTATTATAAAATATTACTCTATGTCACTCAACACTTTCTTTTTTATTATCATCTTTATCTTTTCAAAATTCTTTAGTTAATAATATAGTATTAACAACTACATTATTATTGGATAAATTGCGAATTTCAGGATCTTTTCCTAAATTTCCAATTAATATTACTTTATTTACATAAGACATATTTTTTTTAAAAATGTTAACAATAAATAAAATTATAAAATCCAAAATTCATTTAGGACATAAAAAATGTTTTTTAAATCCTAAAATGAGTAAATATATAATAGGTTGTAAAAATAAAATACATATAATAGATATAAAAAAAACTATTATATTATATAAAAAAGCTTTGGAATATATAAGTATTTTATCAGCTAATAATAGAACAATTTTATTAGTATGTACTAAAAAAAATACTAGAGATATAATAAAATCTGAAGCAAAAAGAGGTGGATTACCTTATATAAATCAAAGATGATTAGGAGGTACTTTTACAAATTATGAAATTATAAATAATTCAATAAAAAAATTTAAAAATATGATAAAAAAAAAAAAAAAAATAAAATTAAATACAAAGGGAACTTCAAATTTTATTAAAAAGTTTAAAAAATTAAAAAAATTTATTGGAGGTATGAAAATGATGAATAATTTACCTGATGCTATATTTGTAATAGATACAGAATTTCATAAAAATGTTATAAAAGAAGCAAAAATACTAAAAATTCCAATAATAGCAATAGTAGATACAAATAATAATCCTGAAAATATAGATTATATAATTCCAGGAAATAATGATTCTATTATATCTATAAAATTATATATTAAAAATTTAATTAATACAATTATATATAGTAAAAAATATAAAATTATTTATAATAATAAAATTAATATTAATAAATTTAATAAAAAAATTATAAAATAAATATAAATAATAAATATTAAAAATTTAAAAATAAAAATATATAAAATATAAATGTTAAAAAAAAATATAAAAATAATAAAAAAATTAAGAAGTAAAACACAAGTTTCTTATATAGAATGTAAAAAAATTTTGATAAAAACAAAATGAAATTTCAAAAAATCAAAAAAAATGTTGAAATTATTATTAGGTAAAAAAATAAATAAAATTACATTTAATAAAACAAAAAATTTTATTACATTTTCATATATTAATAATTTATTTAATATTTCTGTGTTAATAAAAATTAAGTGTCAAAATATTATAATAATAGAAAATTATTTTTTTTTAAAATATGTTAAATTTATTTCAAAAATAATAAGTGAAAATAAAATATATAATTTAAATATCCTAAATAAATATAAAATATATAAAAAATATATAAAAAATATTAATTATAAAATTATTAAATATTTTAACGAAAATATTATTATAAAATATTTTATATTTTTAAAAACAATAAATAAATTTATTAATTATAATCATAATAATAAAATTTCAACTATATTAGAATATAAAATAAAAAATAATTTTAACAAAAATATTATTAAAGATATTGTATTACATATAACTGCTTTAAAACCAAAATATATATTAAAGAAAAATATACCATTTAATATATTAAATAAAGAAAAAAATAATATAATAAATAAAATAAATAGTAAATATAATAATAATGTTAAATTAAAAATATTTAATAATAATATTAAAGAATTTTATATAAATAATTGTTTATTTGAACAAAATTTTATTAAAAATATAAAATATAAAATTAAAAATATTATTAAAAATAATAATATAGAAATAATTTCATTTTATATTATTTATTAATATTTAAAATGATAAATATAATAGAAAATATTATAATTAAATTTAAAAATATTATTAAAGAATTTAAAAATAATTTAATTAAAATACAAGGTAATAAATTAAATTCTAATATATTATATAATATAAAAATAAAATATAATAATAAAAAAATATATTTAAATAAAATATCTAATATATTTGTAATAGATGAAAAAACTTTAAGTATTATACCATATGAAAAAAATATTATAAATAATATTAAAAAAACATTAAATTATAATAAATTTAATTTTAATTATATAAAAAAAAAAAATACTTTTTATATTAAAATACCCAAATTAAATAATGAATTTAAAAATATTATTATTAATAATTTAAAAAAATATACAGAAGAAAAAAAAATAAATATTAGAAATGAAAGAAGAATTTTTAAAAATAAAATAAATAAAGAAAAATATTCTTTAAATGAAATAAATAATATTAAAAATAAATTAGATAAATTAACAAAAAAATATATAGAAAAAATAGATTTTTTTTTTAAAATAAAAAAAAAAGAAATATTAAATAATTAAAATGATAAAAAAATTAAATATAATTTATTTAAATAAATTATTAAAATATAGATTTTTTAATATTAATTTATTTTTTTTTAATAAAATAAATAATAAAAGAAAAATTTTACAATTTTATTTAAATAATTTAAGAAAAAATAAAAATATTTTATCTAAAAAATACTTTTTAAATAAAAAAAATAATAATTTTATTTATAAAAATATATTATATATAAATAATAATATTAAAAAAATTAAAAATATTTTAAATATTTTTAATTACATAATAAATCATTTTATATTAAGTATTCCTAATATACCTCATAAATCAATTTCAATAAATAAATATTATATTAATAATATTATAATTAAAAAAACAAAAAAAAAAAAATTTAATTTTAAAATTAAAAATCATATAAATATTGGAAAAAAAATGGGTATTTCTAATACAGATGGTATAAAAATAACAGGTTCTAATTTTTTTGTAATAAAAAATAAATTAGCAAAATTATATAGAGCAATTTATAATTTTATGATTGATTTTCATTTAAAAAAAAATAATTATATAGAATATCAAATACCTTATATAACTAATAAATTATCTTTAATTGGTAGTGGACAATTTCCAAAATTTAAAAATAAAATTTTTAAAATTAAAAATAATAATGAAAAAAAATCATTTTACTTAATACCTACATCTGAAGTAGCTTTAATTAATATTATGAGAAACAATATAATATCATTTAATAAATTGCCTATTAAAATGTTAAGTTATTCTCATTGTTTTAGAAATGAAAAAATAAGTTATGGAATAAAAAATAAAGGTTTAATTAGACAATATCAATTTGATAAAATAGAATTAGTACAATTTGTTGAACCTAAATATTCTCAAGTTACATTAGAAAAAATGTTATTTCATGCAGAAAATATTTTAAAAAAAATAGATTTACCATATAGAATAATTGAATTATGTTCAGGAGAAATAAATTTTAGTTCTTGTAAAACTTATGATTTAGAAGTTTGATTACCTTCAGAAAAAATTTATATAGAAGTTTCTTCTATATCAAATTGTAAAGATTTTCAAACTAAAAGAATTAATGCTAAATTTATAAATAAAAATGAAAATATTAAATTTTTAAATTCCTTAAATGCTACGGGTTTAGCAATAGGAAGAATATTTATTTCTATATTAGAAAATTATCAAATGGAAAATGAAAAAATATTTATACCTAAAGTTTTGAGAAAATATATGAATAATATTAAAAAAATATAATATTACTAAATAATAAATTTTAAATTTTATAAGAATTAAAATTTAATATAAAATCCATTATAACTAAAGATAACATAGATTCTGCAACTGATAAAATTCTAATACCAATACATGTATCGTGTCTTCCTTTAATAATAAATTTAACTTTTTTATTAAACTTATTTATAGATTTTTGTGGTATTTTTATGCTAGAAGTAGGTTTAATAAAAATAGAAATTTTTATATCTTGACCTGTAGAAATTCCTCCTAATATACCACCAGAATTATTAGTTTTAAAACCTTTTTTAGTTATAATATCATTAAATTTACTTCCTTTATATTTAATTCCTTTTATACCATTTCCAATATTTATAGCTTTAATTGCATTTATATTCATTAAATAATAAGAAATTCTTGAATTTAATTTATCAAATATTGGATTTCCAATACCTATAGGTAAATTTTTAATAATTAAATTAATATTTGCTCCACAAGAATCTCCAATTTTATTTATATATTTTATATATTTTTTTATTATATTTTTTTTTTTTATATTTGCAATATTTAATTTAAAATTTATTAAATCTCAAGATTCAAATAAAATTTTATTTTTTCCTATTTGTTTTACATAACCTTTAAAAACTATACCATAATTTTTAAATAAATATTTTTTAGTAATTGAAGATGCTGACACAATATTAGCAGTTAATCTACCTGAAGAATGTCCACCACCTCTAAAATCTATATTTTTATATTTATTTCAATAAGTATAATCAGCATGACCAGGTCTAAATATATTTTTTATATTATCATAATCTCTGCTTTTTTTATCATTATTTTTAATTATTATAGCTATAGGAGCTCCTGTTGTTTTTTTATTAAAAATTCCTGAAAGTATTTTTATTTTATCATTTTCTTTTCTAGAAGTAATGTATTTAGAAATACCAGGTTTTCTTTTATTTACCTCAATTTGAACATCTATATTAGATAATTTTATATTAGAAGGACAACCGCCTATTATACATCCTATTACTTTACCATGAGATTCTCCAAAACAAGATATAGTAAAAATTTTGCCTAAAATATTACAAAACATTTAATGATAAAAATTTCTTATTTTTATAAATATCATTATTAATTTATATTTATTTACTAAATTTATAATATTTTTATTTTCTGATTATACATTTTGATACATTTAATAATATTTATTAAATTATTTTTAAAAGTAAAAATTCATTAGAAGTAAAAATAAAATTATATAATAATAAATTTGATTGTTTTAACTTATAAATCAATAATACTCATTTATACTGTATTTATACCTAAAGTCATAATATTTTTAAATTTTTTTATTTTTTATTTATTTTTACTTTTATAAATTTTATATTTTTATTAGTAAAATATTTATATATTTTATTAATAAATTTTGTTAATATTAAAATTTTTATAAATTTATTTAAAATTTTACTTATAATATTAAAATTTAATTTTTTATTAAAAGTTATTATACTACTAAAAGAAAATTTTTTATAACATTTTAAAATTTTATAATAAGAATTATTAATTTAATTTGATAAAGTTATTTCGTATGAATTATTATGTTTTATAATAATATATAATTTCTTATTTTTAAATTAAAATAAATAATTTATAATAATTTAAATATCAATATAATTATTATAAGAAAATTTTTTATAATAAATTTTTTTATAATTATATATTAAATTATTATTTTTAAAATTATATAAATAAGATTTTTAATGAGTATTTTTACCATATAAAATATTTTCTTTTTATAAAATTAAAATTTATAATTTTATTAAAAATATTTTTTTATTTATATTTAAAAAAAATTAGATATATTTATTTCATAATTAAAAATATATAAATGTTTTTTTTAAATAAATAAAGTCTTTTTTTTAAAACTAATTTTTTATATTTTTTTTAAATTTTTTATTATAAAATTATAATTATTAAAATTACATAAATGTATAATATTTTCAAAATTTTTTGCACTGGGTTTTAATAAAATACACTAACTATATCAATATTTTCTATTATTTTTTAAAAAAATTTTTAATATTATAAGATATTTTTAAAGGATAAAAATTAACTATTATAATATCTATTATACTAAAATTAAATTTTTTTAATTCTTTTAAATTACTTTATATTTTTTTTAATTAAAATTTCTAAAAAAATTTTAGGATTTAAACTGTTTTACTATACTAAATTTTTGTAAAATTATTATAATTAGAAATATTTATATTATTAATATTTTTTTTAAAAAATTTATATATTTTGTTAATATAAATAATTTTATAATATAATTTTATAATATTTTTAGAAAAATTAAATATTTTTTTTATTATAAATAGTAATTAATATTTTTTTATCCATAAAATTATTGATTTTACTAGATAAAAATTTAATCATATATATTTATTTTTTATAATTATTATTTTTATTATATAATATATTTATAAATTTTTTTAAGGATTTTAAAGAAAAAAATTTATTATAAATTTTTTTTATTATTTTTAATGATAATTTTATTTTCATATTTTTAAAATATTTACCTGATTTTATTTTTTTTAAAAAAAATATTTTTTTTTTTTTATAAGATAATAGTAAATTATAATAATGAAACATGATATTATCAGAAATATTCATTAATTTTAAAAAAATAATATTATAATTATCATTTATATTAATATTATTTTTTTTATTAGATTTAGACATTTTTTTTTTAAAATTTAAAGATTTAATAAAAGGAAACATTAATATACTTTGTTTTTTTTTATTTATTTTTTTTTGTAATTTTCTACTAAAAAATAAATTAAATTTTTGATCTATACCTCCAATTTCTAAATCTGAATCTAATATTACAGAATCATAAGCCTGAATTATAGAATAAATAATTTCATGTAAGTAAATAGGTTTTTTATTTTTTATTCTTTTCATAAAATTTTTTCTTTCTATTATTTTATTTAAAGTAAATTTAGATAATAAATTTATAAAATATTTTATTTTAAATAAAATATTTCATTTTGAATTATAATATATATTTATTTTTGAAATATTTAAAAAAATACCAAATTGTAATAAATAAATTTTAGAATTATTTATTATATTTTTATATTTTAAAAAATATCTAGTTTTTTTTTTTCCAGTAGGATCTCCAATAATAGATGTAAAATTACCTATAATAATATTAATGTTAAATAATTTTATTTTTTTTATATTTTTTATTTTTTTTAATAAAAAATAATGTCCAAGATGAATTTTAAAATTTGTAGGATCAAAACCTAATTTTATCTTAATTATTTTTTTATTATTATATTTTTTTTCTAATTCTTTTAAATAATAGATTTCTTTAATATTATTTAATATTTTATTTTTTATATTTTTAAACATATTATTTTTACTATTTTATATAGTTAGGACATTTTGTTAATAAACATTTAAATTTTTGAGTTTTAGGAAAAGCTATTACTTCTCTTATTGATTTTAAATTTAATATTATATATAATAATCTATCTATTCCAAAAGCTATACCACCATGAGGAGGTGTAGATAATTTTAATGAATTTAAAAAAAAATTAAATTTTGATTTTATACTTTTTTTATTTATATTTAAAATTTTAAATATTTTATTTTGTAATTTGTGTTTATATATTCTAATTGAACCACCGCCAATTTCTACTCCATTTATTACTAAATCATAAGATTTAGAAAATATTTTAAAAATATTTTTTTTATTAAATTTTTTTTTTAAAGGAGAAGTAAAAATATGATGATAAGATTTTATATTATTATTATTTTTTTTAAATAAAGGGAAATTAATAATTCATAAAGGTATTATTTTATTTATAAATATTTTATTTTTTTTAGAAAAATTACTATATCCTATTTTTAATATTAATTTATTAATAAATTTATATATTTTTTTTTTATTTGTAATAAATATTAATATTATATCATTAATTTTAACATTATTTTTTTTTAATAATTTAAAAAAAAATTCTTCATTTATATATTTATTTATTTTTAAAAAATATTTTTTAAAAATAAAGTATTTTTTTATTTTTATAATAATTAAAAAATATATATTAAATTTATTAATATAATTAATATAATAATTAATATCTTTTATTTTCATTCTACTTCCATTTAATATTTTTATAAAAAATATTTTTTTTATATATTTATTATTTATAAAAAAAATATTTTTAAAACATAATAATTTTAAATTTATTCTTAGATCTGGTTTATCAGTACCATAATATTTTATAGATTTTTTAAATTTTAATATTTTAAAAGGTTTTATAAAATTTATATTTAATATTTTTTTAAATATTTTTTTTATTAATTTTTCAAAAAAAAAAATAATTTCTTTTTTATTCATAAAAGACATTTCACAATCTATTTGAGTAAATTCTGGTTGTCTATCTTTTCTTAAATTTTCATTTCTAAAACATTTAGCAATTTGATAATATCTATCAAAATTAGATATCATTAATAATTGTTTAAAAATTTGCGGTGATTGAGCAAGAGCAAAAAATTTATTTTTATTATTTTTAGAAAATGTTAAAAATTCTTTAGAACCTCCTAAAGTTATTTTTGATAAAATAGGAGTTTCAACTTCAATAAAATTATTTTTATTTAAGAAATTTCTTATAATATTAATTATTTTATTTTTTATATAAAAATTATTATATATTTTATTTTTTCTTAAATAAAAAATTCTATTTTTTAATTTATTTTTTTCATTATTATTTTTTTTATTAAAATTAATTATTTTTTTTTTACATTTATTTAATATTTTAATGTTTAAAATATAAATTTCAATTTCTCCAGTAAATATTTTGTAATTTATATTTTTATTTATTCTATTAAAAATTATTCCTAAAATTTCAATACAATATTCATTTTTTATTTTTTTTATAATTTTATAAAAATATTTTATTTTTTTTTTAATAATAATTTGTATTATACCACTTCTATCTCTAAGATCAAAAAAAATAATATTACCATGTTTTCTAATATTATTTATTCAACCGTACAAATATTTTATTTTATTAATAAATTTTTTATTAATTATTCCACAAAATTTATTTCTTAAAAACATTTTATTATTTTTTAAAATAATTATTTATTATATTACCAGTACCAGCTGGTAATAATTTACCTATCATAATATTTTCTTTTAATCCTTTTAATTTATCTTTTTTATCAAATAAAGAAGCTTTAGTTAAAATTTTAGAAGTTTCTTGAAAAGATGCAGATGACATAAATGATTTTTTTAATAAAGAAATTTTTGTTATTCCTAATAATAAATTTCTATATTTTATAGGTTTTTTTTTTTTTAAAATTAATTTTCTATTAATTTTTAGTATTTTATTTAAATTTTCTATTTCGCCTTTAAAATATGTAAAATTTTTAGTTTTAGTTATTTCTACTTTACTTAACATTTGTTTTAATATTATTTCTATATGTTTATCATTTATTTTAACTCCTTGAGTTCTATATATATTTTGTATTTCATTCATAATATAAAAAACTAATTTTTTTATTCCTAAATTTTTTAAAATATCTGGAGTATAAATATTACCAGAAGTTATAAAATCTCCTTTATTTATAATTTCATTATTACCAAATAATAATTTTTTTTTTTTAATATTTATAATATATTTTCTTTTTTCAATTTTATTTTTTATAGTAATATAAATTTTATTTTTTACTTTTTTAGAAATTTTTAATATACCTTTAATTTCTGAAATTAAAGATCTATTTTTAGGTTTTATAACTTCAAATAATTCAGAAATTCTAGGTAAACCCCCCATAATATCTTTAATTGATTTTTTTTCTTTAGGTATATAAGCTAATGTTTTTCCAGAACTAATTTTTTGTTTATTATAAACATTTAATATTGTATTATTAATATTTAATTTTATAGTACTTTTTTTATATAATAATTTATTTTTATTTAAATATAAAATTTTTATTTTAGGAATATATTTATTATAATTTATTATACTTTTATTTTTTATAATAATAACATATTCATTTGTTATTTTATTAATTATTTTTTTATAATTTTTATTTTTTTTAAAATTTTTAAATTTAATAATACCTGAATGTTTAGAAATAATTTTATTACTACTATAATTTCAACTAAATAATTTTTTACCTGATTTAATATAAGAATTATTTTTTACTCTTAAATTACAATTTAATGGTAATTCATATTCTTCTAAAATAAATTTAATACTATTTAATATAAAAATTTTACTTTTTTTTGAAATAACAATAATTTTTTTATTTTTTAAAACACAAATTAAATTTTTAGAAAATTTAACAATACCTTTATATTTGCAAAAAATAGATGATTTTAATTTAGTTTTTATATTACTCATTATACCACCTGTATGAAATGTTCTCATAGTTAATTGAGTACCAGGTTCACCTATAGATTGTGCTGCTATTATACCAACTGTAGTTCCTATACTAACTAATCTTCTTTTTGATAAATCATAACCATAACAATAAGAACATATACCATTATATGTTTTACATTTTAAAGGACTTCTAACTTCTATTTTAATAATTTTTTCTTTTTTAATTATTTTAAATAAATTTAAATCTATAATAGTATTTTTTTTACATATTATATTTTTTTTTTTTCTATCTAAAATTTTTTTTGAAGTAATTCTTCCAAAAACTCTATTTTCTATATTTTCTATAATTTCATTATCTTGTATAATATTTGTAATAACAACTCCTTTATTACTACCACAATCTTTTTCTCTTACTACAATATCCTGAGATACATCAACTAATTTTCTAGTTAAATAACCAGAATTAGCAGTTTTTAAAGCTGTATCTGATAAACCTTTTCTAGAACCATGAGTAGAAATAAAATATTGAAACATATTCAAACCTTCTCTAAAATTAGAAGTAATTGGATTTTTAATTATATTACCATTTGCTTTAATCATTAAACCTCTCATTCCAGATAATTGTTTTATTTGATTAATTGAACCTCTCGCACCAGATTTAAGCATAAAAAAAATAGAATTTATTTTATTTAAAATACTATTTTTGGGATATATTACTTTTAAAACTAAATCTTCTAACTTATTATCAATTTTTTCTCATATATTTATATTTATATTTTTATTTTTTTTTATTATTGGAAAATTTAAAATTTTATTTTTAAAATTTTTTATTTTTTTATAACCTTTTAAAATTATTTTTTTTTTTTTTTTAGGAATAATAGCATCTTCTATACTAATAGAAATACCTGATTTTGTTGAAAAATATAAACCTTTTCTTAAAATTTTTTCAGAAAAATTTACAGCAACATCAGTATTATATTTATTACATATTAAATTTATTAATTTTAATATTCTAGATTTATTTATATATTTATTTATTTTATTAAAAGAAATTTTTTTAGGAAAAATTTCATAAATCATAATTCTTCCTACTGTAGTTTTATATTTTTTATTTATAATTTTATTATTTTTTATTTCTTTAATTTTTAAAAATATTTTAGTGCATAAATTATAATTTCATTATTTTTATAAGCAATTATAGCTTCATTTAAATCATTATAATAAAATTTTTTTTTAATATCATTATTTAAAATACAAGTACCATAATATAAACCTAAAATTATATCTTGTGTAGGTACTATTGTAGCATCACCATTGGATGAATGCAAAATATTATTTACAGATAACATTAAAATATATGATTCTATTTGAGATTTAATAGATAAAGGTATATGTATAGCCATTTGATCACCATCAAAATCAGCATTAAAAGCAGTACAAATTAATGGATGAATTTTTATTGCTTTTTCTTTTATTAATATAATTTCAAAAGCTTGTATACTTAATCTATGTAAAGTTGGAGCTCTATTTAAAAATATTGGATGATTTTTGATAATTATATTTAAAATTTCTCAAATAATTTTTTTTTTTTTTTTATAAATAATTTTAGCTTCTTTAATATTTTTAACTATATTAGAATTTATTAATTTATTTAATAAAAAAGGTTTATATAATACTAATGCTATTGATTTTGGAATGCCACATTGATTTAATTTTAATTTTGGTTCTACTATTATAACAGTTCTAGCTGAATAATCAACTCTTTTTCCTAATAAATTTTGTCTAAATCTTCCTGTTTTACCTTTTATAATATCTGAAAATGATTTTAATTTTTCTTTTTTATTTAAATTCTTTTCATTCTTATTATCTAATAAAGAATCTACACTTTCTTGTAACATTCTTTGTTCATTAAATTTAATATTATCAGGTAATTCTTTTTTATTTAAAATTATTTTTAATCTATTATTTCTAATTATTATTTCTCTTAATAAATCATTTATATCAGAAGATGCATAACTACCATTTTCTAATAAAACTAAGGGTCTTAAATCTCCAGGTATAACTGGTAATTTTCTAAACACCATTCATTTTGGTTTAATTTTTGATTTTTTCATATATTTAAATATTTCTAAACGTTTTAAATTTTTTTTATAAATTGATTCAGAATTTGTTTTTTTTAAATAGAATTTTATTTTTTTTAATTCTTTTTTAATATTAATTTTTTTTAATAATTTATATATTATTTTAGATCCTATATCAACTTTAAAATTATATTTTAATTTTTTTTTTTTATATTGATTTATAGAAATAACTTGAAAATTTTTATATTTACTATTTCCTTTATCTATTATTAAATATTTTTTAAAATATATAATACTTTCTAAATTTTTATAAGAAATATTTAAAATTAAACTTATAAATGAAGGTAAAGTTTTAAAAAATCAAGTATGAGTTATATAAATATTTAAATTTATATGTCCCATTTTTTTTCTTCTTTCACCATTAGTAACTTTAACTTTACATATTTTACATATTATATTATTATATTTTTTACCAATATAATTACCACAATAACATTCATATTTTTTATTATAACCAAAAATTATAGGACAAAATAAACCAGATATTTGTGGTTTTAAAGTATTATAATTTATTGTATCAGGAATTTTAACTACTCCTGAAGATCAAGATAATATTTTTTTTTCAGAAGCAAGTTTTGCTTTAATAAATTTTAATTTAATATATTTTTTTTTAATATTATTAAAATTACTCATTATTTATTTAATAAATAAATCTAAACATAAACCATTTAATTCTTTTAATAAAACATTAAAAGATTCAGGTAAATTAGGATAAAAATTATTTATACCTTTTACTAAATTTTTATAAATTTCATTTCTACCTAAAATATCATCTGATTTTACTGTTAAAATTTCTTGTAAATTATAAGAAGCACCATAAGCTTCTAATGCTCAAACTTCCATTTCACCAAATCTTTGACCCCCTATATTAGATTTACCTCTTAAAGGTTGTTGAGTAACTAAAGAATAAGGACCAGTAGATCTAGAATGTATTTTATCATTAACTAAATGATTTAATTTTAAATAATACATATAACCAACAGTTATTTTTTTATCAAAAGATTTATTAGTTTTACCATTATATAAAGTTAATTGTTTTCTATCAGAACTCATTTTTAGTTTTTTTCTAATTTTTTCTGGAAAAGCTAATAATAACATTTTATTTATATATTTTTCTTTAATACTTTCAAAAATAGGAGTTGAAAAAGGAATTCCTTTTTTTAATACTTTTATTAAATTATAAAAATTTTTATCAGAAATATTTTTTATAAATTTAAATTCAGATGGTTTATTATATATTTTATATAAAAAATTTTTTATTTTATTTAAATTTTTTGGATTTTTTTTAAAAATATTATTTATTCTTCTACCAAGACCTCATGAAGCTAAACCTAAATGAACTTCTAAAGCTTGTCCTACATTCATTCTTGAAGGAACTCCAAGAGGATTTAATATAATATCAATATAAGTTCCATCATTCATATAAGGAACATTTCTTATTGGTAATATTTTTGAAACAACACCTTTATTACCATGTCTACCAGACATTTTATCACCTGGTTGTAATTTTTTAATTGTTAAAATTTTAATTTTTATAATTTTTGAAATACCAAAAGGTAATAAATTTTCTTTAAAATTTTCAAAACTATTATAAATTAATTTATTTATTTTTTTTATTTTATTTTTTATATTTAATAATATTTTTTTATTTAAAAAAAATATTTTTATAAAATTAAACATTTTAATAAAAAAAAATTTATTTTTATATAAAAAAAATAATTTATATTTATATATTATTTTTTTTTTAAAAAATAATAAAAAAGAATAAATATTTTTTTTTTTAAAAATTATTTTTTTTATATTATTATATTCATTATAATTATTTTCATTTTTTTTATTTTTAAATATTTTAATATCTATTACTTTACCATAAACACCATTAGGATTTTTATAAGATGTATTTATAAATTTATTTTTTTTATTTAAAAAATTATTTATTGGTAACTTTTTAGAAACTAAAATATCTCCAGGTAATATATATTTTCCAATTTTTATTATTCCTAATTTATCTAAGTTTGATATTTTATTTTTTTTTATATTTTTAATATTTTTAGTTATTATTTCTTCTCCAAATTCATTAAATTTTAAAGGTATTTTTAATTCTAATATATGTATTGAAGTATATTTATTATTTTTTAATAATTTTTCAGATATTATAATAGAATCTTCAAAATTATAACCCTTTAAAGTCATAAATGCTATTAAAACATTTTTACCTAATGCTAATTCTCCAAATTTACTACATGAAGAATCAGCAATAACTTGATTTTTTTTAATATAATCATTTATATTAACTATTGACTTTTGATTTATTAAAGTATTTTGATTAGTTCTTTTAAATTTATCTAATTTATATTTTTCAATTTTTAAATTTTCATTTAATATTAAAATATATTTTGAATCTATATATTTAACTATACCATTTGTTTTTGATTTAATTATATAATTTAAATCAAAAACAACATTTTTTTCAATACCTGTTCCTACAAAAGGAAATTCTGAATTTATACAAGGTACTGATTGTCTTTGCATATTAGCTGCCATTAATGCTCTATTAGCATCATTATGTTCTAAAAATGGTATTAATGAAGAAGCTATAGAAACAATTTGATTAGGATTTATATCTATATATTTTATTTTTTTTTTATTAACAAATTTTTCATTTCCATATTTTCTCGTACTTATAAAATTATTGATTATTTTTTTATTTTTTATTAAAATATTAGATTGTGCAATATAATATTTATCTTCATTAAAATTATTTAAATAAAAAATTTTATTTGTTAAATTAGATTTTTTAACTTTTTTATAAGGACTTTTTAATAATCTACTTTTTCTATCAATTTTACAATATAAAGCTAAATTATTTACTAAACCTATATGAGGTCCTTCAGGTGTTTCTATAGGACATATTCTTCCATAATGAGTATAATGTACATCTCTTGATTCAAAATTAGCAGTTTTCTTTGTTAAACCACCAGGTCCTAGAGATGTTAAACGTCTTTTATGAGTGATTTCAGATAATGGATTAGTAGAATCTAAAAATTGTGAAAATTCAGAAACAGAAAAAAAATCTTTTAAAGAAGATAAAGTATTTAAATATTCTAATTTATTTAATTTATAATTTTTGTTAAATTCCATAAAATTTAATTTTTCTATAATATTTTTATAAAATATTTCCATAGATAAAAAAAAAATTTCATTAAATAAATATTCTAAATTTTTTACTTTTTTAAAATATAAACTATTTAAATCTTTTAATTTTTTATTTTTATTTTTTAATATTATTAATTTTTTAATAATATTTAATAAATATTTTGTTGATAATTTATTTTTTATTGAATTTTTATATATAAAATTATTTTTTTTTCTTATTTTAAAAAAAATATTATAAAATAAAAAATCAATTTTTTTTTTAGAATTTCCTTTAAAATTTAAATATTTATATATTAAATATTTACTTTCAAATTTACTATAATTATTATACTTTTTTAAAATATTAAATATATAATTATTTTTGTTTTTTTCTCCCAAATTAAATATAAATATTTTATAAATATTATTTTTTTTTAATATTTTTATTTTTTTTTTATTTATTATTGTATATTTTTTAAATAATAAATTATTATTTATATATATATCATTTGCTATTATTTTTTTTATTAAATGTTTATTAGAAATATAAAAATATTTAATATTTTTATTAAATATTTTTTTTATTTTCTTTTTATTTATTTTTTTATTTTTTTTTAATAATAATTTACCTTTTTTATTATATAAATTATAATCAAATTTATAATTATAAAAATTTTTAAAATCAAATTTAATTTTAATTTTTTTATTTTTTATATATACTTTATAATTATTATAAAAAAAATTTATAATTTTTTTTTTTGATATATTTAATGATTTAAATAAAATTATTAATGGTATTTTTTTTTTTTTATTAATACGAAAAAATAAATTATTATTCATATCAAATTCTATAATTATTTTATAACCTTTTAAAATATTTATTTTTACTTTATAAATATATTCATTTAAATTATTTTTTTTTTTTTCATTAATATAAAATATACCAAATTTTCTTGATATTTGAGGCACTATTACTCTTTCCATACCATTGAATATAAATGAAGCATTTTTTAAAATTAAAGGAATTTCCCCTATAGATATTTTTATTTCATTTATTTTATTTATATTAACTAATTTTAAATTTAATTCTATATTATAAGAATAAGTTAAATCCTTTTCGAAACATTTTTTTTTATTATTTTTAGGTTTAATAATTTTATAATTTTTAAAATATAAAGATATATTTTTATTTTTAGAGAAAATAGGAAATATTTTTGAAATTTCTTTTTGAATCCCTAAATTTTTTCTATAAAAAGACTTATTTTTTTTTTGTATAAAAAATTTATAAGAATCTATTTGATGATTAATTAAATTTGGAATTTTATGATTATTAATTATTTTTGAAAAACTTTTTCTTATATAATTTAAAAATGTCATTTAATTTAAAATTACTTTTGCACCAGCATTTTCTAATTTTTTTTTTATTTCTTCAGCTTCTAATTTTGTTAATTTTTCTTTAATAATTTTTGGAGCTTTATCAACTAATTCTTTTGCTTCTCTTAAACCTAAATTAGTAATTTCTCTTATAATTTTTATTATACTAATTTTTTTATCTCCTACTTCTTGTAATAAAACAGAAAATTCATTTTTTTCTAAAATATTTTTTTTAATATTTTTATCAATATTATTATTTTGATTATTAAAATTATTTATAGAAATATTAAATTTTTTTTCAAATTCTTTTACTAAATTATTTAATTCAATAATATTTAAAGATTCTATTTCTTTAATTATATCGTTAATATTCATTTTTTTTTTTTATAATTAAATAATTAATAATTTTTAAAAAATTTAAAATTGGATATTTACTTATTATTCATAATAATTTTATTAATATTTCTTTTTTATTATTTATTTTAGATAAACTTAATATATCTTTTTTTTCTATTATTTTATTTTTATATATACAATATTTTAATTTAAAATTTTTATTATTAATATAAAAATTACTTAATAATTTTATATTATTTAATAAATTATTAGAAATAGAATAAATTAATTGATTTTTTATTTTATTTTTAATTATTTCAAATTTAGTATTAATTATTGATTTTATAAATAAATTATTTTTAAATACTCTTATAAATATATTTAATTTTTTAGCTTCTTTTCTTAAAATTGTAATTTTATTATTTTTAATTAAATTATATTTTGAAATTATAATATTATTATTTTTTTTTATAATTTTTTTTATTTTTTTAATTATTTTTTTTTTTTTTTCTTTATTTTTTTTCAAAATAATATTTTAATAAAATTATTTTATATATTTTAAACTAATTTTAAAACTAGGACTCATAGTAGAACTTAAATAAATTTTTTTAATAAATTTTTTTTTAAAATTTAAAGGTTTATTTTTATTTACAAAATTTATAAAATTTAATATATTTTTTCTAATATAAATATTTTTAAAAGAAATTTTAGCTATAGAAGTATTTATTATTCCATACTTATCACTTTTATATTGTATTTTCCCTAATTTAAACTCTTTTACAGTTTTTAAAATATTCTTAGTTAAAGTTCCTGTTTTTATATTAGGCATTAAACCAATGGGACCTAAAATATTTCCTATTTTACTTACTTCTTTTATAACTTCATAAGTTGAAATAGCTATATCAAAAAAAATTCCTTCTTTTTTTATTTTATTTATTAAATTATTTAATCCATAGTAGTTAACATTTGCTAAAATAGCTTCTTTTTCTTGTTCTTTATTACAAAAAACTAATATTTTTTTATTAGATTTAATATTATATGGTAATAATACTGAATTTTTAATAATTTCATTATTATTTTTATTATAATTAATTTTTATAATTATATTTATTGATTGATCAAAATTATATACAAAATAATTTTTTATAATATATATAATCTTATTTAAACTATATTTATTGTTTTTTTTTATTATTTTTTTATATTTTTTTTTATATACCATTTATTTTTTTTCTATTAATATTCCCATAGAATTTAAAGTTCCTTTAATAATTTTAATAGAATTTTTAATACTATAAGAATTTAAATCATTTTTTTTTATTTTTATTATTTCTTTTATTTGTTTTAAATTAATTTTAGCAATCTTTTCTAAATTTGGTTTTGAAGATCCCTTTTTTATATTTAAAATATTTTTTATTAAAGTAGAAGTTATTGGCGTTTTAATAATAAAATCAAATGATTTATCAGAATAATAAGTAATTATAACTGGTAATAATAAATTTTTTTTTTTATTCTTGGTTCTTTCATTAAATTCTTTACAAAATTTAACTATATTTAAACCTTTTTGACCTAATGCTGGTCCTATAGGCGGAGTAGGAGTAGCTTTTCCAGATAAAATTTGTAATTTTATATTTCCTAAAATTTTTTTTTTCATTTTAAAAAAAAAAATTATAAAATATATTATTAATTAAAAAAATATATAAAAAAAATAAAAATAAAAATAAAAATATAAAAATTAAAAAAAAAAACATATATTTTATTTTAATAAATTTAATTTTATAAAATTTAAAATAAATATAAAAAAATATTAAATTTAAAATTTTCATTTTAATATAAAAAACAAGGTAGGTAGGATTTGAACCCACAACTCGCGGTTTTGGAGACCGTTACTCTTCCAATTGAGTTACTACCTTATATTTAGCGGATAAAGGGAATCGAACCCTTTTCTAAAGTTTGGAAAACTTTTACTTTGCCTTTAAGCTATACCCGCAAATATTAAATGGAGAGAGCTGGATTTGAACCAACGTACTCATAAAGAGAACAGATTTACAGTCTGCCGCCATTAACCCCTCGACCATCTCTCCTGTAATTTATATTTTTTTAAATATTATTTTAAAAAAAATATTTACTATATAAATATAAAAAAAATTTTTTGATAAAAAAGAATCATGACCATCTGGACATTTTATATTTATAAAATTTATTATTTTTTTATTTTTTATTTTTCTATTTATAATTTTAAAATTTTCTTTTTTGGGAAATCTAATATCAGTAGTAAAAGATATTAATAAATAACAAATTTTATTTTTATCATTTTTAAAATAAAATTTTTTATTATTTATTATATTAATATTATTCAATATATTAGTAATTATTAAATAAGTATTTGCATCAAAATTCATTATAAATTTTTTACTTTGATATTTAAAATATTTTTCTATTTCATAATTAATATTAAATAAAGAATTATTAAATTTTTTATTAAAAATATAATAAGAAGAATATGAAAAATGTCCTAACATTCTAGCAATACCTAAACCTTTATTAGGTTTTATATTATATTTATAATAATTACCATTATAAAAGTTTGTATCATATAATATAGAATTTTTAGATATATTATTAAATATAATATTATTAATAGATAATTTTATAGTAGTAGCAACTATTATACAATATTTTAATCTATTATAATTTAATATACTTCAACATATAGCCTGCATACCTCCTAAAGAACCCCCCAAAACTACAGAAATTTTTTTTAAATTTAATTTATTTAACAACATTTTTTGAATTTTTACTCAATCTTCAATATTAAGTTTTGGAAAATTATAACCAAAAATTTTTTTTTTTATATAATTTATATTATTTGGTCCAGTAGAACCAAAACATGATCCTAAGTTATTTATTCCTATAATAAAAAATTTTTTAATATCTAAGGATCTATTATATCATATCATATTATATCATCAACCTTTTTTTTTAAATTTTAAATTTTCATTTGTTATATTATGAGAAGCATTTAAAGCATGACATATTAAAACAATATTACTTTTATTAAAATTTAATTTACCAAAAGTTCTATAAATAATAATAAATTTTTTAAGTATTTTATTATTATTTAATATAGTATTTTTAGAAAAAAAAATACTTTTTATTTTATTATTTTTAAACATGAAATTTAAAATTATTAAATAAATGTATAAATTTACTCATTTAAGATTACATACAGAATATTCTATAGTTGATAGTTTAGTTAAAATAAATGAAATAATAAAATTAGCCAAAAAAGATAAACAAGAATCATTAGCTATTACTGATTTATCTAATATTTTTGGAGCAATAAAGTTTTATAAAGAATCTATAAAAAATGGAATAAAACCAATAATAGGTTGTGATTTATTCATAGAAAATAAAATAAATAAAAAAAAACCATTTCGTTTATTAATTTTATCTAAAAATTATAATGGTTATTTACAGTTGTGTAAATTAATAAGCAAATCTTGAATTTATAATTTAAAAGATGAAAAACCACAAATTAAAAAATCTTGATTAAAAAAAATAAATAAAAATAGTAATTTAATTGCTTTATCAGGATATAAATCAAGTGATTTATTATTTTATATAAATAAAAAAAAATTTAAAAAAGCTGAAAACTGTGCAAAAAAATGAAAAAAAATTTTTAATAATTTATATTTTATAGAAATACAAAATATAAATATTAAAAATAATGAAATTTTTAATTATAATTTAATTAAAATAGGAAATAAATTAAATATTCCAATAGTAGCTACACATCCAATACAATTTTGTTATAAAAAAGAATTTATAGCACATGAAATAAGATATAATATATATAAAAAAAAAAAACTAAATAATTCGAAATATCATTTTAATAAAGAACAAAATTTTAAAACACAAATAGAAATTAATAAATTATTTGTTAATAATTTAATTGCAGTAAAAAATTCATATAAAATTTCTAAAATGTGTAATTTAATTATACCCAAAGGAGTTTTAAAACTACCAAAATATAATAAAAAAAAAAAAATAAATGATAATGAATTATTAAAAATAAAAACAAAAATAGGTTTAAATAAAAGACTTAAAAATAAAAAAAATTTAAAAATATATAAAAAAAGATTAAAATTTGAATTAAAAATAATTTCTAAAACAAATTTTTCTAATTATTTTTTAATGGTAAATGATTTTATAAAATGAGCAAAAAAAAAAAATATAAATATTGGGCCAGGTAGAGGTTCTGGTGCAAGTTCTTTAATAGCATATTGTTTATTTATAACAGATATAGATCCTATAAAATATAAATTAATTTTTGAAAGATTTTTAAATCCTGAAAGAATTTCATTTCCAGATTTTGATATAGATTTTTGTCAAAAAAAAAGAGATATTATAATAAAATATATAAAAAAAAAATATGGTGTAAATAATGTTTCACAAATTATTACTTTTGGTAAAATAGCAGCTAAAAGTTCTATAAGAGATGTAGGTAGAGTATTAGGTTTAAGTTATAATTTTTGTAATAATATTGTAAAACTTATTTCAAATAAAAAATATTATAATTTAAATTTAAAAGAAATAGTTGAAAATAATTATTTTTTAAAAAAAAAAATTTTAAATAATAAAATTATTAAAAAATTAATTTTTTTTTCTATACAAATAGAAGGAATAATAAAAAATATAGGAATTCATGCAGGAGGTATATTAATAAGCAAAAATAATTTAAATAAATATTGTGCATTATATAAACATAGTAAAGATAATATTATTACAATACAAAATGATAAAGAAGATTTAGAATTTTTAGGTTTAATAAAATTCGATTTTTTAGGTTTAGCTACTTTGACTATAATAGACGAAACAAATAAAAATATAAAAAAAATTAACCCTAAAATTAAATTAATAAGTTGAAATAAAATTTCTTTTAAAGATAAAAAAACTTATAAATTATTAAATAATGCTAATACAATTGGTGTATTTCAATTAGAAAGTATAGGTATACAGAATATTTTAAAAAAAGCAAATATAAATTGTTTAGAAGATATTACAGCAATTATTTCATTATATAGACCTGGTCCAATTAAACTAATAAAAAAATTTTATAAAAGAAAAAATGGTTATAAATTTAAATTTTTTAATGAAAAAATTAAAAATGTTTTATCAGAAACTTATGGAATAATGATTTATCAAGAACAAGTAATGGAAGTAGCAAAAATAATAGCAAATTATTCTATGGGATCAGCTGATTTATTAAGAAGAATAATAAGTAAAAAAAATTTAAAAGAAATGCATAAAAATAGAAAATTATTTATTAAAGGAGCATTAAAAAATAAAATTAATTTAAAAACTGCTAATAAGATTTTTAATTTAATGGAAAAATTTGCTGGATATGGTTTTAATAAATCTCATGCTACTGCTTATGCTGTAATTTCATATTATACAGCATATTTAAAAAGTAATTTTCCTAATGAATTTATATCAGCAAATTTATCTTTATCTATAAATAATATAAATAAAATAAAATTTTTAATTAAAGATGCAATTAATAATTTTAAAATAAATATTTTACCACCTAATATAAATTATTCAAAATACAAATTTATTCCAATTATAAAAAATAATATTTTTTATATAAGATATGGTTTATCTGCTATAAAAGGTTTAGGTAAAATAGCAATAAAATTAATTTTAAATAAAAGAAAAAAAAAAATATTTAAAAATTTATATGATTTTATTTTTAGAATTATTAAAAATAAAAATTTAATAAATAAAAGAGTTTTAAATTCTTTAATATATTCTGGTTCTTTAGATATTTTTAATAAAAATAGAAATATTTTAAAAATAAAAATAAAATTTTTATTAAAAAACTTAAACGATTTTAATAAAAAATTAATAATTAAAAATAAAAACAAATTAAATATATTAAAATGAAAAAAAAAAATATTAAATAAAAAAAAAATATTAGAAAAACAAAAGTTTTTTTTAGGATTTTATTTATTTAAAAATCCATTTTTTTATATAAAAAAAGATATTGAACAATTAAATAAATTTAAAATTTATAATATAAATAAATTTATTAATAAAAATATAATAACTTACGGAATAATAAATAATATTAAAAAAGAATTTATTAATAATAAAGAATATTTTGTAATAAATATAGAAAATAAAAAAAATAACATAAATTGTATAATAAAAAATAATTTATATAAAAAAAATAAAAATTTTATTAGATTAGAAAAAAAAATATTATTAGAAGGAAAAGTTATTAAAAAAAATTATAATTTTTTTCAAATAAATGTAAAAAATATATTTAATATTTCAAAATTTAGAAAAAAATTTATTTTATACATTTCTATTTATATTAAAAATATAAAAATTATAAAAAAAATAAAATATATATTAAATTTATTTATAAATAAAAAGGGTAAAAATGTATTTTTAATAAAAATTAAAAATAATAAAATAATAAAAAAATATTTTTTTAAAAAAAAAATAAAATTTAATAATAAATTATTATATTTGTTAAAAAATGAAATTAAAAATAAATTTATTAGAATTAAATATAAATTTTAATATAAAATTTATATTTAATAATATTTCAAAAATATGAAAATATTAAAAAAACTTAAACTATTATATCCTATTGGGTATATAGCAATTAAAGAATCTAATTTAATAAAAATTTCTATAATATTATTATCAATAATAATAATACCTACAATAATATTAAGTTGAATATTTGCATTTAAATATTATAAAAAAAATAATAATAAATATTTGCCTAATTGAAATTATTCTTTAATAATAGAATTAATTATATGAATTTTTCCTATAATTATAATATTAATTTTAAGTTATTTAACATTTGTAAATACAAAAATATTAGATCCTAGAAATATTAATATTAAAAAAAAAATTTTAAAAATAAATACAATTTCTTTAGATTGAAAATGATTTTTTATAATTTGTAAATATAAAATTGCAATAATAAATGAAATAGTAGTACCTATTAATAAAATTATAAATTTTAATATAACTTCTTTAAATAATATGAATTCTTTTAATATTCCTTCATTATCTGGTCAAATATATTCTATGCCAAATATGACAACTCAATTAAATTCATTTATTAATAAAACTTCTTTTTTAAATGGCTTTTCTTCAAATTATAGTGGTGAAGGTTTTTCTGATATGAATTTTAATTTTTATTCATTAAAAAAAAATGATTATTTTATTTGAATAAAAAGTATTTATTTTATGAATAAAATTTTAAATAATAAAAAATATTTATTATTATTAAAAAAAAGTTTTAATAATAAAATAAATTATTTTAATAAAATATATATTAAATAAATATGAATATAAAAAAATTTTTCTTAGGTAATTTAGATGAAAGAGCTATAGAATTAAAAGATCCTATTATATTTTGAACTTTTATAATATTATTAATAATTTCTACAATAATAATTTATATATTAATATATTATAAATTATTAAAAATAATATGAAAAAAATGAATAAATACAACAAATCATAAAAAAATTGGTATTATGTATATAATATTAGGAATAATAATGTTATTAAGAGGTTTTATAGATGCTTTAATGATGAAAATTCATCAATCAATTTCTTTTGGAAATTCAAGAGGTTTTTTGTCTCCAAATCATTATAATCAAATTTTTACTGTTCATGGAGTTATAATGATATTTTTTGTAGCAATGCCTATTATTATAGGAATTATGAATTATATTATACCATTACAAATAGGTTCTAAAGATTTAGCATTTCCTTTTTTAAATAATTTAAGTTTTTGAATGACAACATTTGCTGCATTTTTAATAATGATTTCGTTATTTTTAGGAGAATTTGCAAAAACAGGATGATTAGCTTATCCGCCATTGTCTGAAATATCTGAAAGTCCATATGTTGGAGTAGATTATTATATTTGATCAATACAAATTTCTGGTATATCAACTTTAATTTCTAGTATAAATTTCATAGTTACAATAATAAAATTAAGAATACCTAATATAAATTTTTTTAATATGCCTATTTTTGTATGAACAACTTTATGTTCAAATATATTAATAATTATATCTTTTCCTGTTTTAACTTCTGTATTAATAATGTTATCTTTAGATAGAATTTTTGGAATGCATTTTTTTACTAATAATTTAGGAGGAAATTCTATGATGTATATAAATTTAATATGAATATGAGGACATCCAGAAGTTTATATATTAATTTTACCAGCCTTTGGTATATTCTCAGAAATTACTGTTACTTTTTGTAGAAAAAAATTATTCGGTTATTATTCTATGATATTTGCAAGTTTAATAATTACAATTTTATCTTATATTGTATGACTTCATCATTTTTTTACTATGGGAGGGGGTCCAAATGTTAATACATTTTTTGGTATAGCTACTATGATAATTGCTATACCAACAGGTGTAAAAATTTTTAACTGAATTTTTACAATGTATTATGGTAAAATAACATTTGAAATACCAATGTTATGAACTTTAGCTTTTATAACAACTTTTTCTATAGGTGGAATGGCTGGCATTATATTATCTATACCACCCGCAGATTATTTGTTACATAATAGTTTATTTTTAGTTGCTCATTTTCATACTGTAATTATAGGAGGAGTAGTATTTTCAATATTTGCTGCTATAAATTATTGATATCCAAAAGTTTTTGGATATAGATTAAATAAATTTTGAGGTTTATGTAGTTTTATTTTATGAACATTTGGTTTTTATATAACTTTTATACCAATATATATATTGGGATTTATGGGAGTAACTAGAAGAATAAATCATTTTAATGATTTATCTTTAAAAATATGATTTAAAATTTCTTTATTTGGAACAATTATTATTTTATTAGGTATAATTTCCTTTATAATACAAATAATTGTAAGTTATTTATATAGAAATATAGAAAAAAAAAAAATAGAAAATTATTGAAAATATTCTAAAACTTTAGAATGAAATAATTTAAAAAATTTTAAAAAATATATAAAAAAAGAAAACTTATTATTTAAAATAAATAAAATAAAAAATAATAATATAAAAAAAAAAACTTATAATGGTTTTATATTATCATTTTTATTTATGTTATTATGTTTTTTGATAATCTGAAAAATATTTTTTTTATTTTCAATTATTTTATTATTAACAATATTTTATATAATTTATATAAATATAAAAAAAAAAAAATATAAAAAAGAAGATATAATTAATAATAAATTTGGTATATGATTATACTTAATGAGTGATGTATTAATGTTTTCTACTTTTTTAACAGTTTATTTTGTTTTAGGTTATAATTATATAAAAATAAATAAAATAAAAAATATTTTTAATATAAAAATTATTTTTTTAAATACTTTATTGTTATTATTTTCTTCATTATTTTTATATTATTCTATTTATAATTTTAAAATAAAAAATAAATTTAATATTTTAAAATTTATAATTTTAACAATTATAAGTTCTTTTTTATTTATATTTATAGAATACTTAGAAATTTGTAATTTATTAAAAAATAATATTAAACCTAAAAATAATGTTTTTTTTTCTTGTTTTTTTACAATAATATTTTTTCATGGAATTCATGTTTTAATAGGAATATTTATATTAATTTTAATATTTTTAAAAATATTAAAATTTAATATAAATAATGAAAATAAAAATAATTTAAAATATTTATCAATGTATTGAAATTTTTTGGAAATTTTTTGATTTATAATTTTTATATTTATATATATTTTTAATTTATTATAAATATGAAAAAAAAAAATAAAGAATTTTTAATAATATTATTAATAATTATAATAATATATTTTATTTATAAAATAAAATATTTATTAAATATATTTTTTATAAAATTTATATTAATATTATATTTAATTTTAATAATAATTTTATATATTAAAAATTCATTAAATATTAAAAATATAAATGATATTATATATTTTTTAATTTCATTAATATTTACAATATTTATATCTTTTATAATAATATTTGGTTCTATATGAATAATGAATAATTTAAATATAAATCATATAAAATAAATTTATTTTATTTTAGGTAATTTTATTTAATTTTCTTAATAATATTTTTATTATATTTAATATTTTATTAATTAAATATTCAATTTATATACTTTTAATAATTAATTATATAATTAATTATTAATAATATTAATTTTTCTATAATATCAAAAATGATATATATATATCATTAATTAGGTATCTTTTAATAATATTTTTATTATATTTTTATTATATTTACTATTTTATTAATTAAATATTTAATTTATATACTTTTAATATTAATTTTTCTATAATATCAAAAATGATATATATATATCATTAATTAGGTATCTTTTAATAATATTCTTATTATATTTTTATTATATTTACTATTTTATTAATTAAATATTTAATTTATATACTTTTAATATTAATTTTTCTATAATATCAAAAATGATATATATAATATATATCATTAATTAGATATCTTTTAATAATATTTTTATTATATTTTTATTATATTTAATATTTTATTATTAAATATTTAATTTATATAATTTTAATAATTATTTTTTATTTAATTTTTTATAACTATTTTAATATTTAATTTTATTATTTTTTTTATTTTAAAATTTTTATAAATGGATTAATTTTAAAATGTTTTATATACAAAAAAATATATTTTTTTTTAAATTTAAAATTTAAAATAAAAAAATTAATAATACTTATATTTTTAAATTTATATTTCTTTTTTATTCAAAAAAAATTTTTAAAATGAAAAAAACCATTTATATTTCCTGGTAATTTTAAAAAAAATCCATATTTATTTTTAAAATTTATAATAGTTTTAATTATATTTTTTTTATTATAATATAAAAATAAAGTATATAGAAAATCAGGAAAACATCTTTTAAAACTTAAACCTATTTTACGTTCTTTTTCATTAACATATATTATTATAAAATTTATTAAAAAATTTTTTTTAAATATTTTATTTAAATTAATATTTTTTTTTAAATTTATTTCAGAAATATGACTTAAACCTTTTAAATTATTTTTAATATTAATAAAAACTCCATATTTTTTAGTATTTATAACTTTACCTTTTATAATTCTACCAAGATAATATCTATAAGATATATTTTTTCAAATATCTATAATATATCTTATTTTTAAAAATAATAAACCATTTTTTTTATTTAATCTAAATATTTTTACATTTACCATTTGTCCTAATTTAAATATTCTTCTTAAATATATTCTTCTTCTTATCATATAACGATTTACTGTTACTAAACCTTCTATTCCTCCTATATTTATAAAACAACCAAAATTAGATATACTTGTAATAATTCCTTTTAAATATATATTTGTTAATAATTTTTTACTTAATAATCTTATGAATATTTTATTTATATGTTCTTCCAATATAACTTTTCTAGATAAAATTACATTTTTTTTTATATAATCTATTTTAATAATTTTAAAAAATGATTTTTTTTTATTAATATAATTTATGTTTTTTAAAAGGCGATTAGAAATTAAAGAACCAGGTAAAAATGCTTTAATACCATTTATTCAAACATTCAATCCTCCTTTTATTTTTCCATTTATATAACCTGAAATAAATTTATTTTTTTTTAAAGAATTTTCAATATTTAATCATGATAAAATTATTTGTGCTTTTTTATATGATAATTTAATATTTCCTATATTTTTTTCTATAACTTCTAAATATAAAAATACTTTATCACCTAATTTTACTTTTAAAGTATTTTCAAAATTTTTAAATTCTTCAATAGGAACTAATGATTCAGATTTTAAACCAGAATCTATGAAAACAAATTTTTTATCTATTTTAACTATTTTACCTAATAAAATATCTCCATATTTTAATTTAGATATATTTATTTTTTCATTTAATAATTTATCAATTTTATTAAAACTTAATAAACATTTGTTTAAATAATATATAGGATTTTTCATATTTATTTGGAAATTTTTTTAAATAACTTAAAATAATTTGGAAAAGTTTTAAATACACACTTTGGATTTTCAATTAAAATATTACTACCTAACTTATTTATATTATTTAAAGATAATAAAGAAAAACACATTGCAATTCTATGATCATTATAAGTATTTATAAAAGCTGACTTTATATATTTTGGCGGTATTACTAATATATCATTTCTATTTATAATATTTATTTTAGCTCCTATTTTATTTAATTCTTTTTTCATAGCATTTAATCTATTAGTTTCTTTAAAATTTCAACTATAAAGATTTTTAAATAAACTAATATTATTACTATATAAAGATAACATTAATAATGTCATAGCTAAGTCAGGAAAATTTATACAATCAATATTAAAATTTTTTATAATTTTATTATAATAAATTTCTAATTCATTATCTTGATAATTTATTTTTGCACCCATATCTTCTAATATATCTAAAAATTTTACATCACCTTGTATACTATTTTTAATTATACCTTTAATTTTTAAAGGACCTTTTGAAATAACACTAGAAGCTAAAAAATATGATGCTGATGTTAAATCACCTTCTATTTTTACAATACCTGGACTTATATATTTTTCTTTAGTTATTATTTTAAATACATTATTATTTATTTTAATTACATTAACTTTGAATAATTTCATTAAATTAATAGTAATATTTATATAAGAATTTGAAACTATATTATTATTAGTTATTATAATTATTTCTTTAAATTTATTAATTAAAACACTAGATATTAATATTGAAGTTAAATATTGACTAGAAATATTACTTTTTATTTTTATTATGTTAGTTTTTATTTTACCTTTTTTTATTAATAAAGGAGGAAAACCATTATTTTTTAAGTATTTAATTCTCATTCCTATATTATTTAAAGAACTAACTAAATCTTTTATTGGTCTTTTGTTCATTCTTTTAGAACCATATAATATATAATTTCCTTTCATAAAAGATAAAATAGAAGTTAAAGGTCTTATTAAAGTTCCAGCATTATCAACAAATAATTTAACATTTTTTTTTAAAAATTTAATAAAATTCCCATATACAAAAAAAATTTTTTTTTTTTTTTTTATTTTTATTCCTAATTTTTTTAAACATTTTATCATTATTAAAGTATCATCAGATATTAATAAATTTTTTATTTTTGTTATTCCTAAAGATAAAGCTGAAATTAATAAAATTCTATTTGAAATACTTTTAGAACCAGGTATATTTATTTTTCCAGATATATTATTTTTTTTTTTTAATAATATAAAATTTTTATTATTCATTTTTTTTAATTTTATTATTATTTTCAATATTATTTTTTTTGATATTTTTATTATTATCAACTTCTTTTATTTCTTCTTTAATAATTTTTTCATTAATTTTATAAGCATTTAATATTATAATATTCTTGTTTAATTTTATTTTTATATTTTTTTTAATATTTATATTTTTAACTAAAATAGGATTATTAACTTTTAAATTTTTTAAATTTAATAATATATATTTAGGTATATATTTGGGTAAACAAAAAATAGGAATTTTTTTATATATAAAATTTATAAAAGCATTTTCTGATTTAACTGCATAAGAATTTTTAATATTTTTAAATTTTAATGGTATTAAAATATTTACTTTTTTTTTATTACTAATTCTTAATAAATCAATATGTAATATTTCTTTTTTATATGCATGAAATTGAATATTTTTAATTAAAAATTTTTTAATTTTTTTTTTAAAAATAATTTTTAATATATTGATATTTTTTTTTTTAAATATTTTAAATAATTCTGATTTTTTAAATATTAAATTTATATTTTTTTTATTATTACCATAAATTACACCAGGAATTCTATTTTTATATCTATTTTTATTATTATAATAAGTACCTAATTTATTTCTAATAAATGAATGAATTTTCATTTTATTTATTATATTTTTTAATAAAATTAATAATTAAATTATAACAACTTAATTGTTTTATTTTTTTATTTTTAAAATTATTTTTAAAAGGTATAGTATCTGTTATTATTAATTCATCTAATTTTGAATTATTTATTTTTTCTATAGCATTATTTGATAAAACACCATGTGTACAATAACATATAATTCTTAAAGCTCCATTTTTTTTTAACATATTTACAGTATTAATAATAGTTCCTCCTGTATCTATTATATCATCAGTAATTATACAATCTCTATTAATTACATTTCCTATTAAATTTAATGCATTTGATAAATTATTTTTTATTCTATATTTATCTATAATAGCTAAATCACAATTTATTTTTTTTGATAATTTTCTAGATCTTTTAATACTACCTACATCTGGTGATACAATAATAGGATTATAAAGTTTTTTTTTTTTTATATTTTTATAAAATATATTATAAGTATATATATTTTCTATAGGAATATTAAAAAAACCTTGTATTTGTTCAGAATGTAAATCTAGTATAACTACATGATTTAAACCTGAGATTTCTAAAATGCTAGCTATTAATTTAGCAGAAATAGGTATTCTTGAATAACCTATTTTTCTATCTTGTCTTGAATAACCATAATATGGTATAATACCTATTATATTTTTTGAATATGCTCTTTTTATAGCATCTACCATTATTATCATTTCTATTAAATTATCATTAATTGGATTACATATTGATTGTATAATAAATACATTTTTATTTCTAACACTTTCTTTTATTTTAATCATAATTTCACCATCTAAAAATTTTGATACATTTATTTTACCCAATTTTATTTTTAATTTTTTTATTATTTTATTAACTAATTTAATATTCGAATTTCCAGAAAATAATATATTTTTTTTAAAATTCATAAAATAAAACAGGGGAACAAGGATTTGAACCCTGGATGCCGGAATCAAAATCCGGTGCCTTAAACCAACTTGGCTATTCCCCTTTTTAAAAATTATAAATTAGAAGTGGTAGTTCAGAGGTTAGAACACTGGCTTGTCAAGCCAGGAGTCGCGGGTTCAAATCCCGTTCACTTCGTACAAAAATGAAAAAATATTTTAAATTTTATAAATTAATTTTTTATAAATATAATTATATTTATTTATATTATATTTTTAATATAATAAATAAAAAAAAAAATAAAATATATATATTAAAAAAATTAAATATTTTAAATAAAAAAAAGTATATATATTTAAATAATAAAATTAAAAAAAATTTTTTTAAAAAAAAAAAATATAAAAAAATAAGAAAAGAATTTGATCATAGAATATTATATAAAAAAAATAATTTATTTTTTTTTAAAAAAAAAATGCCAGGTTTAATATTTTGAAATAAAAATGGTTACATAATATGAAAAAATATAAATAAATATATAAGAAATAATATATATATAAAATATAATTATAAAGAAATAAAAACTCCAATTATTTTAAGAGATTATTTTTGAAAAAAAACAAAACATTGAAATTATTATAAAAAAAATATGTTTTTATTAAAAACAAAAAATAAAAAATACGCTTTAAAACCAATGAATTGTCCAGGACATATTCAAATATATAATTATAAAAAAATAAGTTATAAAAAATTACCCTTAAAATATGGAGAAATAGGTGAATGTTTTAGAAATGAATATACTGGTTCATTACATGGAATTTTAAGATTAAAAAATTTTAATCAAGACGATGGTCATATTTTTTGTAAAAAAAATCAAATTTTACTAGAATTAATAAAATTTAATAATATATGTAAAAAAGTTTATAAAAATTTTAATTTTAAAAATATAAAAATTAAATTATCTTTAAGACCTAAAAAAAAAATAGGAAATAATTATTTATGAAATTTATCAGAAAAAATTTTATTAAAAATAATTTTGTTTTTTAATATTAAAATTAAGAATATAGAAAAAAATGGAGCATTTTATGGACCTAAAATAGAATATTACCTAAAAGACTTAAATAAAAAAATTTGACAATGTGGTACAATTCAAATTGATTTTATAATTTCTAAAATATTAAATTTAAATTATAATAATAAATATAATATTAAAAAAAACATTATAATATTACATAGAGCTATTTTAGGTTCAATTGAACGTTTTATAGGAATATTAATAGAAAATAATAAAGGATATATACCATTTTATTTAATACCTATACAAATAGTTATTATAAATATAAATAACAAAATTTTAAAATATACAAACAATATAATAAAAATATTAAAAAAAAATAAATTTAGAATAAAAAAAATAATAAATAATAATAATTTGTCTTTAAAATTAAAAAAATATTTTTCATATAAAAGTTATTTTTGTATATTAATAGGAAATAAAGAAAATAAAAAAAAAAGTATATTTTTAAAAATTAAAAATAATATTAATTTAGGTTTTATAAAAATTAAAAAATTTATTTTTTTTTTAAATATTATAAAAAAAAATAATATATAATATGAAAAAAAAATATAAAATAAATAATGAAATAAAAGCTAAAAAAATATATTTAATAGATGAATTTAATAAACCAATTGGTTTATTAAATTTTAAAAAAGCATTATATATAGCAAAAAAAAAAAATTTGGATTTAATTGAAATTTCTAATAATTTAAAAGGAAGTATAATTGTTAAAATGATAAATTATAAAAAATTTATTTATAAAAAAAAAAAGAAATATGAAAAAAATAAAAAAAAAAATTTAAGTTTAAAAAAAATAAGTTTAAAATTAAATATTGCAATTCATGATTACAAATTTAAAATTAATAATATATTTATTTTTTTAAAAAAAGGTCATAAAGTAAAAATAATTTTAAATTTTAAAGGAAGAGAAAAAAAATATATTAATGAAAATTTAATTTTTATTAATAAATTAAAAAAAGATATAAAAAAAATATTTCCTAATACTAAAATATTTATTAAAAATAAAAAAAATAATTTTGAAATTTTTTGTTCTCTTAATAAAAAAATAAGTAATGAAAAAAAAAACAAAAAGTAGTGTAAAAAAAAGATTTTTTTTATTAAAAAGTGGTTTAATAAAAAAAGGCAAATCATTTAAAAAACATATATTAACAAAAAAAAAAAAAAAAATAAAAAGAAAAATGAAAAAAATGAATTATGTAAATAAAAATGATATTAAATCTATTAAATTAATGATATAAAATGACTAGAGTTAAAAGAGGTATTATAAGTAAATATAAACATAAAAAAATATTAAAATTTACAAAAGGTTTTAGAGGAAGAAGAAAAAATGTTTTTAGAATTGCAAAGCAAGCGTTATTTAAATCATGACAATATTCTTATAGAGATAGAAAAAATAAAAAAAGATTATTTAGAAATATATGAATCAAAAGAATTAATATAATTTTAAATAAATTTAATATTAAATATAATATTTTTATAAATAAAATGAAAAAAAAAAATATTATTTTAAATCGTAAAATTTTATCAGATTTAGCTATAAAAAATACTCATGATTTTAAAAAGTTAATAAAAAAAATATAATTATTTAAAAAATGAAAAATATATATAAATTAATATTATTAAAAATTTTAAATTATAATAATATAAAAGATATAAAAAATAATAAAAAATATTTTTTATCAAAGAAAGGATATATAAATAAAAAAATAAATTATATATATAAAAATAAGAATATTAATAATTTAAAAACTATAAATAATATAAAAAAAAAAATATTTTTTATATTTAATTTTTTAAATAAAAAATATATAATTAATATTCATAAAAATAAAAAAATAAATACTATAAATAAAAAATATAAAAATAAAAAAGGAAATATACATCCTATTACAATCAGTTGTAATAAAATAAAAGAAATATTTAATTTATTAGGTTTTAAAGAATTTAATAGTCCAGAAATAGAAAATGAATATATAAATTTTACATTATTAAATAGTCCAAAAAATCATCCATCTAGATCTTTAAATGATACTTTTTATATAAATATATTTGATAAATATAAAAAAAATTTATTATTAAGAACTCATATGAGTTCTATGCAAATAAGATATATGAAATTTAATAAAATTCCAATTAAAATTTTTTCTATAGGAAAAGTATATAGAAGAGATAATGATTTAACTCATTCTCCAATGTTTCATCAAGTTGAAGTTTTATATTTAGATAAAAATATAAATATTTCAAATTTTAAAGCAATATATTTAAAATTTTTAAAATTATTTTTTAACAAAAAAAAATTTAATATAAAATTTAGAATTTCATATTTTCCATTTACTATACCTTCTTTAGAAACAGATATTTATTTTAAAAAAGGTATTTTTAAAAAAAAATGAATAGAAATATCAGGAGGTGGTTTAGTTCATCCAAAAATTTTGAAAAAATTAAAATTTAAAAATATAAGTGGTTTTGCTTTTGGAGTAGGAATAGAAAGAATTACAATGTTTAAATATAATATTAATAATATAAATTTATTTTATAAAAATAATTTAAAATTTTTAAAAAATTATTACTAATTTAATGATATTTGAAAAAAATATTAGAAATATTATAAATCCAATTTTTAATATTAAAAAAATTTCAAATTTATTAATAAATTTTGGTATAGAAAATAAAATAAATAAAATAAAAAAAAAAAATAAAAAAAATATTTTTTTTTTAGGAAAAATAATAAAAAAAATAAAATTTAATATAAATTTAAAATTATATATATATGAATTAAAAATAAAAAAAAAAAAATATTTTTTTATATCAAAAAAAAAAATAAAAAATAATAATTTTAATATTTTTTATATAAATAAAATAAATTTATTATATAAAAATAAAAAAATAAAAATTAAAGGTATATTATATTTAAATAAAAATATTTTATTAAAATATAAAAATTATAATATTATAAATAATAAATATAATTTCAAAAATAAAAATAAAATAAAAATAATTAATATAGGAAATAAAATTTATTTAAATAATATATTAGGTTTAATAAATGAAATTTCTTTAATATTTAAAATAAAATACAATTATAAAATTAAAAATATAAATAAAATAAAATTTAAAATAAAAAATAACATTTTATTTAAAAGATATACTTATGTAATTATAAAAAACATAAATATTTTTTCAAAAATACCTAATAAAATAAAAAAAATTTTAAAATTAAATAATATATATTCTAAAAATACAATAAAAAATATTATTAATTATATAAAAATAAAATATGGAATTTATTTTAATATTATAGATTATGATAAATTTAAAATTTTTAATAATTTTTTTTTAATATTCAAAAAAAAAAAATTTTTAAAAATAAGTAAAAAAACTAAAAATTTATATTTAAAAATATTTTGTATAAAAAAAAAATATAAAAAAAAAATAAATTTTAAAAATAATAATTTAATAAATTATAATATTTTTATTGATTCTATAAAAGAAATAATTTATTTAATAAAAAATATATGTGGTAAAATTAATACTAATATAAGTAATATAAAAGATATAATAAATATAAAAAAAAAAAAAAGAATAAAAATAAAAATAAAAATGGTAAATAAAATTTTAGGTATAAAAATAAATAATAAAAAATTAATAAAAATATTAATAATATTAAACTTTGAATTTTGATATATTAAAAAAAAATATTTTAAAATTATTCCTAATAAATATAAGTATAAAATAAAAAAAAAAGAAGAATTAATTGAAGAAATACTTAAAATATATAATATTAAAAATATAAAAAAAAAGTATCCTTTATTTAATTATAATAATATTAAATGTAAAAAAGAAAAATATTTTTCTACTGATTATATAAGAAATATTTTATGTAATTTAGATTACCAAGAAGTTATAAATTATAGTTTTATAAATAAAAATATAGAAAAAAAATTTAATATTTTAAAAAATAAAAGTATAAAAATTATTAATCCTATATCAAAAAATATAAATATTATGAGGACATCTTTATTACCTGGATTAATTAATAATGCAATATATAATATAAATAATAATTGTAAAAGAATAAAAATTTTTGAAATAGGAAATATTTTTTATAAAAATAAAAAGATAATTGATGGATATAAAACTACTAAAAATATTTGTGAATTAAAAAAAATTTCATGTTTAACTTATGGTGATTTTTATTATAAACAAAAAAATATAAATAAAAAATTAAATATTTTAAATTTAAAAAAAGATTTAGAAATATTATTTTGACCAAAAAAAATAAATTTTATAAATTTAAAAATAAAATTTTTAAATAATAATTCTTATAAAATTTTTTATAAAAATAAAAAAATAGGATTTTTAGGAGAAGTAAATAAAAATTTATTTAAAAATTATAATTTTAAAAATAATATTAATATTTTTGAAATAAATTTAAAATATTTAAAAAAAAAAATATTAAATATTAGAAAAAAATATTTTAAAAGAGATATATCAATTATATTAAAAAATAATTTAAATATCAAAAAAATATTATTATTTTTAAATAATAAAATTAAAAAAAACTATTTATTTAATAATATAAAAAAAATAATAATTTATGATAAATTTGAAAATTTAAATTTAAAAAAAATAAATAAATTTAGTATAACTTTTAGAATATTAATAAAAAATAAAACAAATAAAAAAAATATAAATATAATTATAAAAAAAATAATAAAAATATTTAAAAAAAAATATTTAGGAAAAATAAAAAAATAATAAAATTATTTTAATAAAAATATTAATAAAAAATTTATTATCAATTATAATTAAAAATATTAAATTATTTATATATATATAAATAATTTAATAAAATTTCTTTAAAATATAAAATATTAAATTTTTTTTTTTTATTTATTAAATCTAATTTATTGTTAATAATATTTATTATATTATAAATAATATATATATTTTTTATTTTTTTAGATAAAAAAGAAATATGAATTTTATAATATAAAAAATTTTTTACATTTTTTGTAAATTTAAAAAAAATAATATCTTCTAAAAATTTTAAAATAACATTTATAATAATATTTAAAGGTATATTTTTAATAATATTTAAAAATTTTTTAAAAGAACTATTTATTTTAATTTTTATTAATTGTAAAATAATTTTATTTATATAATTATTTTTTAATATTTTTTTTTTAAAATTATTCTTTTTATATAAAATCTTAAAAAATTTAAATAAAATTGAAAAATTAACATTTTGTATATTATTTGTTACTAATATAATTAATAAGTTCCTTTTTTTATTTTCTAAAAAATTTATTAAATAATTAAAAGAATTTTTGTTTAAATATTCAGCATAATATATTAAAATTATCTTCTTTTTAGAACAAATATTACTAAAATTTAAAAATTTATTTAATAATTTTAATTTTTTTATTTTAATATTTTTATTAAATTCGATATTATTTTTATAATATAAAGAATTAATAATTAAAAAATCAGGATGATTATTATTATTATATAAATTACATGATAAGCATTTATTACATATTTTTTTTTTTTTAGTACATAAAATATACTTTATAATTTTTTTAATAGAATTTATATTAATTAAATATTTATTATTATAAAATAATATATTATTTATTTTATTTTTTTTTATTAATTTAAATATTTTTTTATTTATCATAATATTTTATATTATCAACAATATAAAATATAATATTTACTTGTTGTATTTGATAATATAAAATATTACATAATATTTTCAATATTATTATTAGAATTATTAGAAAAATTATTTATATTTTTTTCATTATTAAATTCAGCAATTAAAGTATCTGTAGTTAATATTAAACCAGAAATAGAAGCAGCATTTTGTAATGCTGTTCTAGTAACTTTAGCTGGATCTAAAATACCTAATGAAATTAAATCTCCATATTTACCATTATTAGCATCATAACCATAATTTAAAGGTGCAGATTCAACTATTTTAATAATTACACCTGGTTCATCACCACAATTTAATACTATTTGTCTTAAAGGTTCTTCTATAGCTCTTAGAACTATTTTAATACCAGCATCTTGATCAGCATTTTCACCTTTTAAATTTTTAACATTAGATGCTGCTCTTAATAAAGCTATACCACCTCCAGGAACTACTCCTTCCTCAACAGCAGCTCTAGTAGCATGTAATGCATCTTCAACTCTTGCTTTTTTTTCTTTCATTTCAACTTCTGTAGCAGCACCTACTTTTATTACAGCTACACCACCAGATAATTTTGCTAATCTCTCTTGTAATTTTTCTTTATCATATTCAGAATTAGTTTCTTCTATTTGTTTTCTTATTTGTTTAATTCTATTTGATATTATATTACTTTTTCCAAAACCATTTATAATAATTGTATTTTCTTTATCTATTTCTATTTTTTTAGCTTTACCTAGTTTTTTTAAAGATATATTTTCAAGATTTAAACCTATTTCTTCAGATATTAAAGTTCCGCCTGTTAATATAGATATATCTTCTAACATAGATTTTTTTCTATCTCCAAAACCAGGAGCTTTAACTGCTGCTGCTTTTAAAATTCCTCTTATACTATTTACTACTAAAGTAGCTAATGCTTCTCCTTCAATATCTTCAGCTATAATTAAAAGAGGTTTATTAACTTTAGAAATTTTTTCTAATAAAGGTAATAAATTTCTTATATTAGAAATTTTTTTATCATATAATAAAATATATGCATCTTCTAATATAACTTTTTGTTTTTCTTGATTATTAATAAAATAAGGAGATAAATAACCTCTATCAAATTGCATACCTTCTACAATATCTAATTCATTTTCCAATGATTTTCCATCTTCTACAGTTATAACACCTTCTTTACCTACTTTATACATAGCTTTTGCTATTATATTTCCTATATCTTTATCAGAATTTGCTGATATTGAACCTACTTGTGAAATTTCTTTATTAGTAGTAGTAGGTTTAGATAAAAATTTTATTTCATTAACTATATTTATAACTGCTTTATCAATTCCTTTTTTTAAATCAGTTGGATTAAAACCAGCTGCTACAGCTTTAAAACCTTCTCTTATTATTGCTTGTGCTAAAACAGTAGCTGTAGTAGTTCCATCTCCTGCATTACCTGAAGTTTTTGAAGCTACTTCTTTAACTAATTGCGCACCAATATTTTCAAATTTATCTTTTAATTCAATTTCCTTAGCAACTGTTACACCATCTTTTGTAATAATAGGTAAACCAAAATTACGTTCTAAAACAACATTTTTACCTTTTGGACCTAATGTAACTTTTACTGCATTAGCTAAAATATTAATTCCATTAACAATTTTTTCTCTAGCTTTATGACCAAATATTATTTCTTTAAAACTCATATTTTATTTTAATTATTTTATAATTGCATAAATATCTTCTTCTCTCATAACTAAATATTTCTTTTTATTTAATTTTATTTTTTGTCCAGAATATTTACCAAATAATACAAAATCATTCTTTTTTACAGTTAAAGGAATTAATTTTCCAGATTTATTTAAAATACCATTACCAACAGCTATAACTTTACCTTTATTTGTTTTATTACTAGAATTTTCAGGTAATACTATTCCAGAAGAAGTTTTTTTATTTTTATTTATACATTCAATAATTATTTTATCATTAATAGGTATAATATTTTCAAAATTTTTCATAATAATTACTAATTTAAAAAATTATTTATTTTATTATCTAATTCTTTTGTTTTCATTAAAGTTTCTCCAATTAAAAATATCTTAATATTTTTTTTTTTAATATAATTTAAATCTATTTTATTTTTAATACCAGATTCTGAAATTATTAATTTAAAATCTGAAATATTATTAATAATATTTAAATTATTAAAATCAATTTTAAAATTTTTTAAATTACGATTATTTATACCTAATAATGATGTTTTTAAATACTTTATTTTTTTTATTTCTTCAAAATTATTAACTTCTAAAATTATACTTAAACCTAAAATGTTTGCATAATATTCTAATTCTAATAATAAATTTTTATTTATTATAGATATTATAAATAATATACAATTAGATTTTAATAAATTTATTTTATATATTTGTATAAAATCAACTATAAAATCTTTACATAAAATAAATGTATTAAATATTCTATTTAATTTAAATAAATAAATATAAGAACCTAAAAAAAAATTTTTTTCACTTAAAATAGAAAAAAAAATTATATTATTTTTTTTATAATTTATAAAAATTTTTATTGGATTAAAATTATAATTAAATATACCTTTTAGAGGAGAAGATCTTTTAATTTCTGATATTAAAATTGTATTTTCTTCATAATATTTTTTTAATAATAAATTTAAAAAAATATTTTTTTTTTTATTTTCTTTAATATTTAAAAATTTAAATAATTTTATATTATATTTATAATAATATTTATTTTTATATTTTAATTTTATTATTTTATTTAAAAAAATATTCATATTTATAAATTACTTATTTTAATAAATTTATTAATTTTATTATTTATATTATATGAATTTATAATATTTTTTGTAATTTTTATAGATTTATTTATAAAATTTACTTTATTTGATACATATAATAATATACTTGAATTATATAATATTATATAATAATAAGGACTTATATATCCATTAAATACTTTTAATATTTTATTTTTTGAATCAAAAGAATTTTTTATTTTAATACTTTCTAACTCATATTTTTTTATTTTAAAATCATTAGGATGTATTTTAAAATTTAATATTTTATTTTTTTTTAATTCATATAAATAACTATAATCATTTATAGTAGCTTCATCTATATTATTGCCAGAAACACATATTGCATGATAAAAATTATTTTTTTTTAATATTTTAATTTTTATTTTTAATATATTTTTATTATAAACTCCTAAATATATATTTTTTGTATATATTGGATTAATTAACGGACCTATAATATTAAAAATAGTTCTTATTTTAATTTTTTTTCTTATATAACTTAAAATATTCATTAATATATTATACTTTTTAGAATATATAAAACAAATTCCTATTTTATTTAATAAATAAATAATTTTATTTTTATTTAAATTAATATTTATATTTAATTTTTTTAAAACATCAGAACTACCAGATATAGAACTAAAAAAACTAGAACCGTGTTTTAATATATTTACATTTATAGAAGAAATTATAAACATAGAAGCAGTAGAAACATTTATAATATTAGAATTATTTCCTCCTGTACCTACAATATCTGTTAAATTAAATTTTTTATTTAATTTAAATTTTAAAGAATATTTTTTTAATATTTTTATAATATAATAAATATCATATATATTTTCTTTTTTTATTTTTAAAGAAATAATAAAACATATTATATATATAATAGAAACTTTTTTTTTATATATATTTTTAATAAAAAATAAAAAATTTTTATAAGAAAATTTTTTTAAATTTAAATATTTTAAAATTATATTATAATACATTAAATTTTTCTAATATAAAAAATTTTTTAATATATTATGACCATATTCAGATAATATAGATTCAGGATGAAATTGAACACCATGAACATTATATTTTTTATGACTTATGGCCATTATTTCTTTATTATTACTTCAAGCAGTAATTTTAAAAGATTTAGATAATTTATTTTTATCAATTGATAAAGAATTATATCTTATTGCATTAAAAGGATTTTTAATATTTTTAAAAATATATTCTTTTTTATGAAATATTTTAGAAATTTTACCATGCATTATAATTTTAGATTTTATAGTTTTACCATTAAATGCTTCATTTATAACTTGATGACCTAAACAAACTCCTAAAATAGGAATTTTTTTATAAAAATATTTAACAATATTTATACATATACCAGAATTTTTAGGTCCCCCGGGTCCTGGAGATAAACAAATATAATTTGGATTTATTTTTTTTATTTCATTTATAGATATTTCATCATTTCTATAAACTAAAACTTTATGATTTAATTCATTAAAGTAATAAACTATATTATAAGTAAAAGAATCATAATTATCAATCATTAATATCATTATTAAAAGGATTTATTTTTCTTGCATAATTTATTAAAAAATATAATATTTTTTTTTTATATTTATTAGAACATTTTAAATATTTTTTTTTAATATAAAATAATTTTTCAAAAAAATTTAATTCATTATTATAATTTTTTAATAAATTAATTTTACAATATTTTATTCAAATTTTTTTTTCAAAATTAGAAATATATTTTTTATATTTTTTTAATTTATAAAAAAAACATAATATTTTAATATTATTATTATAAAAATAAAATTTTTTATTATGAATTTTATTTATATTTAATTTTTTTATAATTTTAATATTATATTTATCATTTAAACTAATAAAAAAATTATTATATAAATCAAAATTTATATTTAATATTTTTTTATATTTATAATTATAATTAAATTTTTTATAAATATTTAATATTAATTTTATATTATTATTTATTTTTGTTATATTTTTTTTTATTAAATTAAAATTAATTTTAAAATTAATTTTTTTTAATATCTTCTTAATATTAAAAAATATTATAGGATATTTATTAATATTTATTATTTTAATATAATTATTTATTTTTTTAAAATTATATTTTTTTTTAAAATCAAAAAAATTATTAAAATTCGAATTTATATTTAAACATATTAATTTATTTTTATTTTTATTATCAATAAATAAAGGTAAAAGTATAAAAATTTCTTTTTCAAAAAAAGGATATTTATTAGATAAATATAAAAATACTTTTTTTTTAAATAAAATATTTTTAATAATATTTTTCTTATTTCTTAATTTAATAAATTTATAAAATAATTTAAAATTTTTCTTTTTTATTATTTTAGCACAAAATAAAGTGGCATTAACATCAAATAATGCATTATGAAAAAATTTATTTAAATATCCATTTATTTTACTTATATCACTTAATTTAAAACTGATTTTTTTATTTTTTTTTTTAAATCATTTTAATGAATTATAATTTATAAAATATATTATTTTAATAATATTAAAAAAATCATAAGTACTACATTTATTTTTTCATTCTCTTTCATAAGGGTTTAATAAATTTCTTCAAAATAAAAATCTAGTTATTATATCATCAAAATTAATATTATTATATCCTATATTAATTGTATAAGGTTTTAACATAATTTTATTTATTTTATTTGCAAATTTATATTCTTTAATACCATATTTTTCACAATATTGTGGTAAAATTTTATTTAATAATATAGATTTAGGACATGGCATAAAACTACCATCTGGTTTACAATAAATAATTTTATATTTTTTAATAATTTTTAAATTTAAATTTGTTCTAATAGATGCAAATTGAGAAGGAAAAGTAAAATTTTTATTTAAATTAAATGTTTCATAATCATATCATAAAAAATTATATTTAGACATATTACCAAAAATTTTCAATAATTATATCACCTTTATAATTAAATTTACATAATTTTAAGTTTTTATTTATTAAAATATTTTTTATTTTTTTTAATATATTAGGTTTACCACAAATTATAAATTTAGATATATTTTTTTTTATTTTTAAATCAAATTTTTTTTTAAAATAATTATTTTTTAAATTATTTATTTTTTTTTTTCTTATAATATTTTGAAAAAAATAAAAATTTTTTTTTAATAAAAAACTATTTTTTTTATATAAATTAAATATTATTTTAAAATAAGAAAATTCTTTTTTATATTTAACAAAATGTAAAATTATAATATTAATAAAATATTTTCAAACATTATTTTGATTAATAATAGAAATAAAAATTCCTAAAGCTGAACCAGTACATATCATTCATAAATTACCAAATTTTTTTAAATTATCTAATGAAACAAAACCATATGTTTTTTTTTTCATATATATTATATTTCCTATTTTTAAAATATTTAAAATATTAGTAAATTTACCAACTATATAAATACAAAATTCTAAATTTTTATTATTTAAATTAGAAGAAATAGAATATGATTTTCAAATTATTTTTTTATTTTTTAAAACTCCTAATTGAGTAAAATTACCTGGTTTAAATAAAAAATTTATAGGTTTAAATAATTTTATAGTAATTAATTTTTTATTTCATTTATATTTAGATTTTAAATGTAATTTATATATTTTTTTCATTTTAAAAATAATTTTATAATAAAAATTAAATAATAAAATATTATAATTAATATATCTATAAATTTTTAATAATAAAAATAATTATTTATTTTTAATAATTATTTTATTATTTATTTTAATAATTTATCCTATATTAAATTTAAAACTCCTTGACCTGTATTTGAACCAGGGACAAATGGATTAACAGTCCATCACTCTACCAACTGAGTTATCAAGGAATTTTTATATATTTATTTAATAATAAGATATAAATAATTAAAATTATTTATATTTAATAAATCAATATAAATTATTAATTTAAAAAAATTTAATATATTAATTATTTATTTTTATATTTTAATAATTTTTTTTTAAATTTAAATATTAAAACTCATTGACTTAGATTTAAATCAAAAATAAATATATTAAAAGTTTATTAATTTAACAATTGAATTATAAAATATATTACAAATTAATAATTTAAATAATAAAAATTATTATTTAATTTTAAAAATAAAATAAAATTTATATTATAAATTTTTAATTAAATTTAAATAATAAAAATAAATAAACAATACCTATTTTATTTATTTTAATTATTTTTCAATTTCTAAAAAAAATATAAATATTATTATAAAATATTTTTTTTTCAATTTCTAAAATTATTATAGTATTTTTAAAACAAATAATATTTAAATAATAAATTAATTTAAATATAAATTTATTGTAAAAAGGTGGATCAATAAAAATAATATTAAATTTTTTAAAATAATTTTTTTTTATTTTTTTTTTTAAAAAAAAAAAACTATTATTTTTAATAATTTTAATATCATATTTCTTATTTTTAAATATATTTATTTTAAAATTACTTTTTTCTATTATTAAAATATATGATAATTTTTTTTTATAAATTTTTTTAATAAAATTACCATATCCAAAAAATAAATCTAAAAAAAATAAACAATTTCAATTTTTTTTTAATAATAATATATTTATAAAATCAAATATATTTTTTATTAGTTTATTTGTTGTAATTCTCATAATAATATTTTATTTAAATTTGAAATCTTTAAAATATTATATATAGAATTTAAAATATTATATTTAATACGATTTAAAAATTGATTTACATTATTTATAGTAATTAACAAATTTATTAAAGGAATATTAATATTATAAGATAATTTATTAATATAATAATAAGAAATATTAGATACTAATTTATAATGAATTGTTTTACCTTTTATTATTATACCTAATACAAATATAAAATTTATAAAATTAAAATTTAATAATTTTTTAATAATTCATGAAAATTCTAAAGATCCTGGAATTTTTAAATATATTAAATTTTTTTCATTTATTTTATAAATAATCATATGTTTAAATATACTTTCTAATAATAAACTACATAATTTATTATTATAACAAGAAATAATTAATAAACCCTTTACTTTATTCATTATATTATAAAATTATTAATAAATATTAATTTTATTTCCTAAAATTAGAACTTTAAAAATTTCACCCATTTCATAAGGTAAAATAATTTTTTTTAAAAAATTAATTTTATTAAAATATTTAATTTTATTATATTTTTTTTTTTTTAAAAAATCTAATATTCCAATATTTAAAATAAAATTTTCTTGATTAGAAAAATTTAAAATTTTAAATTTATATTTAACTATTAATTTTAATATAAATTTAAAATTTACAAAATTAGTAATATCTTGTAAACCAGGGAAAGAAAATGGATTACCATGAGAAAAATGTTTATAAAAACACATAAAGTTATTTTTTATATAAAAATTATTTAAATTACCATAATCTATAATAATAATAATATTTTTATTATTTTTAATATTTAAAAAAATATTATTAATAAATTTATATAAATTATAATATCTATTTTTAATAAAAAAACTTAAATATTTTTTATTTATTTTTTTATTTTTAAAAACAAAATTTAATTCATTATTAATAATTATATTACTATTATAGTAATTATTATTATTTTTTATAATTAAATCAAAAGGTATAGAATCTAAAACTTCATTTAAAAAAATTATTCCAGAAAAATTTTTAGGTATTTTTTTTATTCATTTTATATTTTTATATTTTTTTTTTTTAATATTTTTTAAATATCTAGATTTTTCTATAATATAATATTTAGGAAATAAATTAAATTTTTTTAATTCTTTTAAAATATTAAAAGCAAATTTTCCATTACCTCCTCCAAATTCTAATATTTTACAAAACTCTTTTTTTAAAAAAAAAAAAAAAAAATTAGCTAAAGAAATTGTAAAAATATTAGAAATTTGAGAACTTGTTAAATAATCTTTTTTATTATAAAATAAAAAATTATTATAATAACCTATTTTTTTTTTATATAAAATTATATTTATAAATTCAGAAAATTTTAAATATTTTTTTTTTTTTATTTTTTGTATTAAAATATATTTTAATAATTTAGAATATTTAAATTTTAAATTATATTTATCTTTGAATAACATTATAAAATATATTTATAATAATCTTTTTTATCTTTTTTTTTAATATTATTATTAAAAAAATCAATTATATATTTTTCATCTATAGTTATATTTAAATTTTTTAATTCAAAATTATTAAAATAAATACTTTCTAAAATTCTTTCTAAAATTTCAAATAATCTACGAGCACCTAAATTTTGAACTTTTTTATTTAAATTATAAGAAATTTCAGAAACTTTATTTATAGCTTCATTTGTAAAATTTAATTTAACACCTTCACATTTTAATAAATATCTATATTGTTTTATTAAATTAAACTTAGTTTTTTTTAAAATATTTTTAAAATCTTCAATAGTTAAATTATTTAATTCAACTCTAATTGGAAATCTTCCTTGTAACTCTGGTAATAAATCAGAAGGATCAGAAAGATGAAATGCTCCAGCAGCAATAAATAAAATATGATTAGTATTAATAATACCATATTTTGTATTAACATTAGTACCTTCTACTAAACATAATAAATCTCTTTGAACACCAGTTCTAGATACATCATTATTATAAGTATTTTTATTTGCTATTTTATCAATTTCATCTATAAAAACAATACCATTATTTTCAACATTTTTTATTGCATTATACTTTAAATTATCTAAATTTATTATTTTAACAATTTTTTTTTTAATAAAAAAATCAAATATTTTTTTGAATTTAATTAAAATTTTATTTTTTTTAAAATAATTATACGTATCATATATATTTCTAATATAATAATATCTATTATAATAATTATTTTTGCGTATCATATATATTTCTAATATAATAATATCTATCATAATATTTATTTGTATTAAAAAAATATTTACCTTTTTTATTAAAAAATAATTCAACTTCTAAATCATTTATTTTTTTTGATTTTAAATATAATTCAAATTTATTATATATTTTAGAATCATAAATTTTATTTTCAAATAATATAATATTTAATAATCTATTTATAATAATTCTATAAGATTCTTTTAAAGATCTTTTTAATTCTAAAGAAAATGTTTTTTTAAAAGAAATATCTAATAATTCTTTAATAATTGATTCAACGTCTCTACCCACATAACCAACTTCTGTAAATTTTGTAGCTTCTATTTTTAAAAAAGGAGCATTAATTATATTTGCTAAACTTCTAGCAATTTCAGTTTTTCCTACTCCAGTAGAACCTATCATTAAAATATTTTTAGGAGATATTTTTTTTTTAAAATAATAAGGTAATTTCATTCTTGTTCAACGATTTCTAAGTGCTATAGATATAGCTTTTTTAATTGAATCCTGTCCTATAACTTTTTTATTTAATTTATTTAATATTTCTATTGGTGTTAACATTCTATTCTAGTGTTTCTATAGTATGTAATAAATTTGTATAAATACATAATTTTCCTGCAATATTTAAAGATTTTTTAACAATTTCAAAGGCACTTAAATTAGTATTTTCTTTTAAAGCCATAGCTGAAGATTGTGCATAAATACCTCCTGAACCTATAGCTCCTATACCATTTATAGGTTCTAATACATCACCTAAACCTGTTATTATTAAAGTTATTTTTTTATTTGCTACTAATATCATAGCTTCTAAATTTCTAAATATTTTATTATCTCTTCATTCTTTAGATAAACAATCAGCTGCTTTTATAATATTACCATTAAATATTTTTACTTTTGTTTCAAACATATCTAATAAAGAAAATGCATCAGAAGTAGCTCCAGCTATACCTATTAATATTTTATTATTATATATTTTTCTTATTTTTTTTGCTCTATCTTTTATAATAGTATTACCTAAAGTTACTTGACCATCACCTCCTAAAGCAACTTTTTTTCCTATTCTAACAGATAATATTGTAGTAGCATATAATTTTTTCATATTATTATTTTAATAAAAAAAATTTAAAATATTATTAATATTTAGTATTTTACTAAATATATTTTTTTTAATATTATTAAAAAATATAATAATATTATAGTTTAATTTACTTATTTCAATTAAACTTTTTTTAAAAAATTTTTTCATTTTTTATTTTTAAAAAAATAAAATAATTAATATAAATTATATACTTTAATATGTATATAATTTATATAATTAAAATAATATATATATAAAAGTAATATATATATTTAAAAATTTATTAATTAAATTAAAATTATTTTTAATAAAAAAAAATTAATATATAATATAATTCAAATAGTATTTTTATAATTTTAAATAAATTATATAAATTATTAATAAATAAATTTTAAAATAATTATTTTTTAATATTATAATAAAAATTATTTATTATTTTAAATTAAATAAATAAATTATTACTAAACCAATTTAAAATTAATTATTATTTTCCATTAATTATTTTAATAAAAATTATTTTTTATTAATTAAAAATTATATATGAATAAATTTTAACTAATTATTTATTTAATATATAATAAAATTATTTATTATCTAAATTAAATAAATTATTACTAAACCAATTTTTAACATTATTAAAAATTTATTAATTAAATTAAAATTATTTTTAATAAAAAAAAATTAATATATTTTATAATTTTAAATAAATTATATAAATTATTAATAAATAAATTTTAAAATAATTATTTTTTAATATTATAATAAAAATTATTATTATTATTTAAATTAAATAAATAAATTATTACTAAACCAATTTAAAATTAATTATTATTTTCCATTAATTATTTTAAAAAAATTATTTTTTATTAATAATTATATATTAATAAATTTTAAACTAATTTTTATTTTAATATATAATAAAAATTATTTATTATCTAAATTAAATAAATAAATTATTACTAAACCAATTTTTAACTATTATTAAAAATTTATTAATTAAATTAAAATTATTTTTAATAAAAAAAAAATAATATAATTCAAATAGTATTTTTATAATTTGAAATAAATTATATAAATTATTAATAAATAAATTTTAAAATAATTATTTTTAATATTATTAAATTATTATTAAACTAATTTCAAAATAATTTATTATTTTCCATTAATTATTTTTAATAAAAATTATTTTTTATTATAAATATAAATTATTATTAATATTTTAAATAAATTTTAAAATATTAAAAGGGTTGTTAGCTCAGTTGGTAGAGCAGCGGACTTTTAATCCGTTGGTCGCAGGTCCGAATCCTGTACAACCCAAAAAAAATGAAGAATAAGGAAGAAAATATAAAAAATATGCTTAAAGCAATTTATTTGTCTAAAAAAGCAGTTTTTTTTTCTTCACCAAATCCAAGTGTAGGATGTTATATTAAAAAAAATATTTTGGGTTACACAAAATTTAAAGGTTATAACCATGCAGAAATAAATGCATTAAAAAATATAAAAAATAATAAAAAAATAAATATATATTTAACATTAGAACCATGTAATTATTTAGGATTAACAAATTCTTGTTTAGAATATTTAATAAATATAAATATTTATAAAATATTTATTTGTAAATTAGATAATAATAAAAATATATATAATAATAGTATAAAAATTTTAAAATTAAAAAATATAAAAATAAATTTAGGTTTACTTAATAAAATATATAAAAAAATAAATAAAGGTTATTTCTATAAAGTGAAAAATAAAAAACCTTTAATAAGGTTAAAAATTGCATCTAGTATAGATAATAAAATTTGCTTAAAAAATAAAAAAAGTAAATGAATTACAAATAAAATTTCAAGAATTAATAATCAATTATGAAGAATTAAATCATGTGCTATAATTACAGGAATTGGAACAATATTAAAAGATAATAGTTTTATTAACATAAGAAATTTTAAAAAAATAAAAGACATAAAAAATATACTAATTGATACTAAATTAAAAATATCATTAAATTCTAATTATTTAAAAAATAACTATATAATTATTTTTACAAATTCAAAAAATAAAAAAAAAATAAGAAAATTAAAAAAATTAGGAATTAAAATATTTAAAATAAAATTAAATAATAAAAAATTAAATTTTAAAAGAATAATAGAAAAAATTTCATTTTTAAAAATTAATGAAATACAATTTGAATCTGGTTTTTCTATAAATAATACTTTAATATCTTTAAATAAAATAAATGAAATTTTAATATATTTATCTCCAATAATATTAGGAAAATCTAATAATATTTTTAATTTTAAAATAATAAAAAAAATAATTTATTCTATAAAATATAATTTTGAAAGTATAAAATATTTTAATAAAGATTTAAGAATATTATTAAAAAAAATTTAATGTTTAGTGGTATTATAAATTATATATTTAAAATTAGAAAAATAAAAAAATATAAAAACAAAAAAGAATATAGAATAAAATTAAAAATAAACAAAAAAATAAAAAAAAAATGTAAAAGAGGAGATTCTATTTGTTTAAATGGTATTTGTACCACAATATTAAGTATTAAAAAAAATAATTTATTTATAAATATTTCTAAAGAAACATTAAAATATGTAGTAAATTTTAAAATTAATAATTATATTAATTTTGAAAATTCATTAAAAATTAAAAATTATATAAATGGTCATATTATATATGGTCATATAAATACTATAGGTAAAATAATAAATATAAAAAAAAATAAAAAATCACATATTATTATATTTAAAATATCTAAATATTTTAATAAAATAAAAAAAAAAAATTCAATATCAATAAATGGCATATCTTTAACTATTAATAATATAGAATTTTCTAATAAATATATTTTTTTTACAATAAATATAATAAATTTTACTTTTAAAAATACAAATTTAAAATTCTTAAAATTATTGGATAAAGTTAATATTGAATTTGATATTTTAATAAATAATTTAAATAATATTATTATTAATGAAAAAAAAAGAAGGAATATTAAAAATTAAAGGTAAAGTTTTAGAAGTTTTACCTAATTATAAATTTAGAATTAAAACATTTGAAAATAAAATAATAACAGCTTATGCCTCAGGTAAAATAAAAAAAAATCATATTAGAATATTAAATGGTGATACAGTAATAGTTGAAATATCAATACATGATAAAAAAAATGGAAGAATTATATATAGATATATTTAATAAATTTCTGATAATTACCTACTTTCGCATTTTAAATACTATCATCGGCGTATAATCGTTTCACTATCTTGTTCGGAATGGTTAAGAGTGGTTCCAATTAGCTATATTTATCAGAATATATTAATAAACATTTTATTATTTAATAGTATAAAAACAAGCCTCACGGGTAAATTAGTATCAGTTAGCTAAATATATTACTATACTTACACACCTGACCTATCAACGTTTTAGTCTAAAACGACCCTTTAGGAAAAATTTATTTTCGGGAAGTCTTATCTTAAGGAAAGTTTCCCACTTAGATGCTTTCAGCGGTTATCTCTTCTGAACTTGGCTACTCGGCTATGCTACTGGCGTAACAACCGATACACTAGAGGTTCATCCACTTCGGTCCTCTCGTACTAGAAGCAGCCCCTTTTCAAACTTCCTACGCTCACGGTAGATAGGGACCAAACTGTCTCACGACGTTTTAAACCCAGCTCACGTACCACTTTAAATGGCGAACAGCCATACCCTTGGGACCTACTTCAGCCCCAGGATGTGATGAGCCGACATCGAGGTGCCAAACTCCCCCGTCGATATGAACTCTTGGGGGGAATTAGCCTGTTATCCCCAGAGTACCTTTTATTCGTTGTGCGATGGCCCTTCCATATAGTACCACCGGATCACTATGTCCTACTTTCGTATCTGCTCGACTTGTATGTCTCGCAGTTAAGCATGCTTAAGCCATTGCACTATATATACGATTTCCAACCGTATTTAGCATACCTTTGAACTCCTCCGTTACTTTTTAGGAGGAGACCGCCCCAGTCAAACTGTCCATCATGCATCTTCTCCAATTCGGTTAACGAATCAAGATAAGAATTTTAAAAAAATTAGGGTGGTATTTCAAAGTCGATTCTATAAAAACTAGCATTTTTATTTCATTATCTCCCACCTATTCTACACAAATTATTTCAAAATTCAATACAAAATTACAGTAAAGGTTCATGGGGTCTTTCCGTCTAGCCGCGAGTAGTTTGCATCATCACAAACACTTCAATTTCACTGAGCCTCAAGAGGAGACAGTATAGCCATCGTTACGCCATTCGTGCAGGTCGGAACTTACCCGACAAGGAATTTCGCTACCTTAGGACCGTTATAGTTACGGCCGCCGTTCACTGGGACTTAAGTCAAAAGCTTTTAAAACTTTATTATTTAATCTTCCAGCACCGGGCAGGCGTCACACCCTATACATCCATTTACATGTTAGCAGAGTGCTATGTTTTTATTAAACAGTCGCAGCTATCTTTTTTTTTAAACCTTTTCATTCTTATAATGTAAATTATTCAAACTAATAAGGTATACTTTATCCCTAAGTTACAGTATTAATTTGCCGAGTTCCTTCTCCTGAGTTATCTCAAGCGCCTTAGAATATTCATCTCACCCACCTGTGTCGGTTTATAGTACGAACATTATTATAATTTATTTTATTTAGAAGATTTTCTAGAAATTATTTTAAATTGCTTTATTCGTCTTATATTCTCGAAATAAATTATCGATTTTATCTAATAATTATCTATAATATAAAAACCAAGTATTCCAACACTTGGACAATTTTACATAATTTGTTCTTCATTCCTACTTTTATAATAATGGTATAGGAATATTAACCTATTTTCCATCAATTATGCATTTCTGCCTCATTTTAGGTATCGACTAACCCTGCTTCGATGACCGTTGAACAGGAAACCTTAGGTTTACGGCGTGAAAGAATTTCACTTTCATTATCGTTACTTATGTCAGCATTCGCACTTCTGATATCTCCAATATTTTTTACAAAAAATCTTCACAGACTTACAGAACGCTCTCCTACCATATTTTATTTATATAAAATATTTGCAGCTTCGGTAATTAACTTAGCCCCGTTACATTTTCCGCGCAAAAAAACTTGATCAGTGAGCTATTACGCTTTCTTTAAAGGATGACTGCTTCTAAGCCTACCTCCTGACTGTCTTTGTTTTTTAACATCGTTTTCCACTTAGTTAATTTTAGGGACCTTAGCTGGCAATCTGGGTTGTTTCCCTTTTGACATTGGACGTTAGCACCCAAAGTCTGTCTCTTAAATTTATTTTAATAGTATTCGTAGTTTGCAATGGTTTGGTAAATTTTTCAATCCCCTATCCATAACAGAGCTCTACCCCTATAAAATATAAAATTTAAGGCACTACCTAAATAGTTTTCGGAGAGAACCAGCTATCTCCAAGTTTGTTTGGCCTTTCACCCCTATTCACAAATCTTCCCCTAATTTTTCAACATTAGTGGGTTCGGTCCTCCAATATGTATTATCATATTTTCAACCTGTTCATAAATAGATCACTTGGTTTCGGGTTTATATCTAAAGACTTTTTAGCCCATTTAAGACTCGATTTCTCTACGCCTACCTATAAAAAGTTAAGCTCGCCATTAAAAATAACTCGCTGACCCATTATACAAAAGGTACGCAGTCACTTATTATTTTAAGCTCCTACTGTTTGTATGCAAATGATTTCAGGATCTATTTCACTCCCCTCCCGGGGTTCTTTTCACTTTTCCCTCACGGTACTAGTTCACTATCGGTCAATTATTAGTATTTAGTCTTAGAGGATGGTCCCCCTTTATTCAAACAAAATTTCACGTGTTTCGTTTTAATTTTATGAAAAATTAATAAAGTATAAAAAATTTTATATACAGGACTATCACCTTTTATAGTTAAATTTTCCAAATTATTCTATTATTTAATATACTATAATTTTTCTGACTTTTCCCTTTTCGCTCGCCACTACTAAGAGAATCTCTTATTTGATTTCTATTCCTATAGTTACTTAGATGTTTCAGTTCACTACGTTAGCTTTATTTATATATATATTAAATAAATAATGATAAAATTTATCAGGTTTACCCATTCGGAAATCTGCGTATAAAAACTTGAAACAGTTACTCGCAGCTTATCGTAAGTTTCCACGTCCTTCATCGCCTATAATTGCCAAAGCATCCATCATGTGCATTTAAATACTTGTTTTTATAATATTAAATATTATTATAAAAATAAAAATTAAAAATTATAATTTCTAATAAGTGTGGGCACTTAATTATGTTTTTATTTAATTTAAAATGTAATCCAGCCGCACCTTCCGATACTGCTACCTTGTTACGACTTCACCCCAGTCATGAATTCTACCTTAATTATTTTTTTCCAATAAAGGTTAAACAAATAATTTCTGGTAAAAATCACTTCCATGGTGTGACGGGCGGTGTGTACAAGACCCGAGAACGTATTCACCGCGGCATGCTGATCCGCGATTACTAGCGATTCCAACTTCATGTAGTCGAGTTGCAGACTACAATCCGAACTAAGATATACTTTAAGGATTGGCTCATTTTCACAAATTTGCTACCCATTGTATATATCATTGTATGACGTGTGAAGCCCTACTCATAAGGGCCATGAGGACTTGACGTCATCCCCACCTTCCTCCAATTTGTCATTGGCAGTCTTATTAAAGTTCTTTTTATTAGCAAATAATAACAAGGGTTGCGCTCGTTGCGGGACTTAACCCAACATCTCACGACACGAGCTGACGACAGCCATGCAGCACCTGTGTTTTGGTTCTTTTTCAAGCACTTTTAAATTTCTTTAAAATTCCAAACATGTCAAGAGTAGGTAAGGTTTTTCGTGTTGCATCGAATTAATCCACATCATCCACCGCTTGTGCGGGTCCCCGTCAATTCCTTTGAGTTTTAATCTTGCGATCGTACTCCCCAGGCGGTCTACTTAATGCGTTAGCTACGTTACTAAATTTTATTTTTAATTTAATAACTAGTAGACATAGTTTAGGGCGTGGACTACCAGGGTATCTAATCCTGTTTGCTCCCCACGCTTTCGTGCCTCAGCGTCAGTATTATTCCAAGAAGCTGCCTTCGCCATCGATATTCCTTTATATATCTACGCATTTCACTGCTACACATAAAATTCCACTTCTCTCTAATAAACTCTAGTTAAACAGTAATAAATGCAGTTCTTAAGTTAAGCTTAAGTATTTCACATCTATCTTATATAACAGCCTACGCACTCTTTACGCCCAATAATTCCGATTAACGCTTGCACCCTACGTATTACCGCGGCTGCTGGCACGTAGTTAGCCGGTGCTTATTCTTTAGGTACCGTCATCAATTTTAAATATTATTTAAAATTATTTCTTTCCTAACAAAAGAGTTTTACGACCCTAAGGCCTTCATCACTCACGCGGTATTGCTGGATCAGGATTTCTCCCATTGTCCAATATTCCCCACTGCTGCCTTCCGTAGAAGTCTGGACCGTGTCTCAGTTCCAGTGTGGCTGATCATTCGCTAAAACCAGCTACTGATCATTGCCTTGGTAAGCATTTACCCTACCAACTAGCTAATCAGATATCAACCGATCTAAAAGCATAAGATATTATTCCTATTTTCATCCTAAGATTAATATGCGGTATTATCTAATTTTTCAATTAGTTATCCCCCACTTTAAGGTACGTTTTGATATATTACTCACCCGTTCGCCACTTTATATTAAAGCAAGCTTTAATATTGTCGTTCGACTTGCATGTGTAAAGCATACCGCTAGCGTTCAATCTGAGCCAGGATCAAACTCTTATTTATATTTAAGTATCTTATATTAACATAAATTAAGTGCCCACGCTAATTAAAATTATTTTTTACTATATTTATATTTTTAAAATCTTCAATTTTATAAATCCATTTTTTTGTTAAAAAGTAAACTTAACAATACCCTGGTAGTACTCTAAAATATGTAAAATTTTATTTTAATATTATAAAGAAGTTCTTGACATTGGGAATATATAGTATTTCTTAAAATTTAATTTTTTAGAAAATTTTTTATATATATAATATATATATAGTTTTAAATATTCATAAACTAAATAATTATTATTAATATTAGGAGATAAATATTGTCCAATATTTATAATATTTATATTTATTTTTTTTAATTTCCTTATTAAGTTAAAAATTTCTATAAAAGTTTCACCTAAACCAATTATTATACCAGTTTTTAATAAAATATTTTTATTAGTTAATTTTATTTTTTTTAAAAAATTTATTGAATTGAAATAATTAGAATTTTTACAAATTTTATTATATAGTCTATAAATTGTTTCAATATTATGTGAAATAATATAAGGTTTATTTATTTTAATTTTTTTAATAAAAAAATTATTTAATTCATTAAAATTAGGAATTAAAATTTCTATTTTAATATTAAAATTTATAATTTTTATAAATTTTATAATTTTTATAAAATTCATTATACCTTTATCTGGTAAATCATCTCTATTTACACTTGTTAATATTATTCTATTTAAATTTAAAATAAAAATAATTTTTGAAATATTTATTACTTCTTTTTTTAAATTATTTTTTTCTAATTTACCTTTAGAAATATTACAAAATAAACATTTTCTAGTACATTTATTTCCTAATAATAAAAATGTAATATTTTTTTTTTGAAAACATTTAAATATATTTGGACAAAGAGATTCTTTACATATTGTATTTATAGAATTTTTATTTAAAATTTTATTTATAATATTAAATTTATTATTATATAAATAAAATTTTATATATATTCATTTAGGTTTTTTTAATATTTTCATTTTTTATATATTATATTTTAATTTTGAAATAATAAAATTTTTATTTTATCTATAAAAATTTTATTATTATAAATATTTAAATTATTAATTAATAAATTTTTCACACCACAAGGATTTATTCATTTAAAAGGTTTTAAATATATAGAAATATTTAAGGAAATACCATGAAATATAATATTATTAAATATTTTAATACTAAAAAAAGAAAATTTATAATATAAAAAATTTTTATTTTTTTTAATATATAATTCATTATTTTTTATAATAATTTTTTCTTTTATATTATAATATTTTATAATATTATAAAAAATTAATTTTATAAAGTTTTTAATTTTTTTTATTTTATTATTAAAATAAAATAAATTTAAAAAAAAATATATTATTAATTGTCCTGGTGCATGATAAGTTATATTACCACCTCTATTTATATATATTAATATTAAATCATAAATATTTGTTTTTTTATTATTTTTATAAATTAAATTATTAGTAAAAATAGGAAAATATTCTAGTATTAATATTTTATTTTTTAATAATAAAATATTATTTTTTAAAAAAAATAATATTTTATTATATATTTTAAAAAAATAAATAATATTATTTAAAATTATAATTTTAGGTAATAATATCATTTAAATTTATTTTTTTATATAAAAAAATAAATTTAAAATATCATTAAAATCAATACCTGAAATAGATAATGCTTCTTTTAAATTATTAGGTTTTAAAATATTAAATTTAATTTTTGCTTCTTTTGATAAAGATTTTATAAAATTATAATTTAAATTTTTATTTATTTTATAATTTTTATTTTTATTGATTTTTAATATATTTTTTAATTGTTTATTGTAATATCCATAATATTTACAAAAATTTTCTATTTGTTCTTTAATATCATTTTCAAATATTTTATATTTAAAATTATTATTAGTAAAAATATTAAAAAAATTATCATAATTTAATTTAAATTTATTTATTATTTCAAAAAAACTGTAAATATTTTTTTTTTTTATATTATTAAATAAAAAATTTATTTTTGAATTTTTTATATTATTAAATGTTAATAAATTTGTTTTTAATAATCTTATTTTTTTTTTAAATATTTTTTTTTTTTTTTTAAATAAAAATCATTGTTTATTTTTTACACATTTTAATTTACGTCCTATTTCTGTTAAACGCAGATAAACATTATCTTCTCTTAAATTTAATTTATATTCTGAACTAGTAGTAAAAATTCTATAAGGTTCATTTATTTTTTTTTTTATTAAATCATCTATTAAAACACCAATATATGCTTGATATCGTTTAGGATATCATTTTTTTTTATTATTTGATTTTAAAGAAGCATTAATACCAGCTATTATTCCTTGAGATGCTGCTTCTTCATAACCAGTAGTTCCGTTTATTTGACCTGCAAAAAATAAATTAGAAATAATTTTACTTTCTAATGAATGTTTTAAATGATTACCAATAAAATAATTATATTCTATAGAATAACCTGGTCTAGTAATATTTACATTTTCTAAACCATTTAAAGTTCTTAAAATTTTAATTTGAATTTCTATAGGTAAACTATTAGATATTCCATTTGGATAAAATTCATTACTATTTAAACCTTCTGGTTCCAAAAATATTTTGTGTTTTTTTTTTCCAAATTTATTAATTTTATCTTCAATAGAAGGACAATATCTAGGACCTATACTATTAATATTACCATTAAATAAAGAACTTTGATAAATATTTTTTTTTATTATATAATAAGTATAAAAATTAGTATTAGTTATTCAGCAATTAATTTGTTTTTTTTTTATTTTATTATCTGATAAAATAGAAAAATATTGAATATTTGAATTTAAAAACTGTTTTTTTAATTTTAAAAAATTTATACTTTTTCCATCTAATCTAGGTGGTGTTCCAGTTTTTAAAGTACTATATTGAAAACCAAATTTTTTTAATTTTTCAAATAATTTTGAATTTAAATTTTCTCCTAATCTACCAGAAATATAACTATAATTACCTATATGTATTAATGGATTAAAAAATGTTCCTGTAGTTATTATTAAACATTTAGATAAAAATATAAAATTATTTTTTGTTTTAATTCCTAAAACTATATTTTTTTCTATTATTATATCATCAATAATACCTTGAAATAAAAATAAATTTTTTTTATTTTTTAACTTATTAATTATAGAATCTTTATAAATTTTTCTATCTAATTGTACTCTAGTAGATTTAACAGCATTACCCTTAGAATAATTTAAAATTTGAAAATTAATACTTGATTCATCAGAACATATACCCATTATACCACCTAAAGAATCTATTTCTTTAACTAAATGACTTTTTCCAATACCACCTATAGATGGATTACATGATAATTCACCTATTAATTCTATATTATTAGATATTAATAAAGTAATAGAATTCATATTTGAACATATATTTGCTGCTTCAATACCAGCATGACCACCACCTATAATTATTACATCAAATTTTTTTATAAATTTCATTATTTTCCTATACAAAATTTAGAAAAAATTTTATTCAATAATTTTTCATTTGTAAACTTACCAAATATTTTATTAAAATTATTTTGTAATATATATATTTTTTGTATTATTAAATCATTTCTAATATTATATTTTTTATTTATAATAAATAAAATTATTTTTTTTATTATTTTATAAGAATTTTTAATATTATAAAAATAATTTTTATTTATAATATTATTATTAATATTATTATTATTTATTATATTATTTATTTCATTTTTAATTAAATTAATTCCCTTTTTATTTTTTACAGAAATATATATTATTTTATTATTATTAAATTTTTTTATAAAAGGCTTATATTTTATTAAATCAATTTTATTACCAATAAAAATAATTTTTTTTTTAGGTAATTTATTTATTATATAATAATCTTTTTTCAATAATCCTTTATAAGATTCAAATAAATATAATATTATATTAGATTTTTTTATTTCTTTTCAAGATTTTTTTATTGATATTCTTTCTATTTTATTATAAATTTTTTTTTTTATTCCTGCAGTATCTATTAAATTTATTAAATTATTTTTAAAAAATATAGAATTTTTTATTTTATCTATTGTTGTTCCTGAAATAGAAGTTACTATAGAAACTTTTGATTTACTTAAAATGTTCATTAATGATGATTTACCCATATTTGTTCTACCTATAATAATTATATTTAAGTTATTATTATTATTATTATTATTTATTTTAAATAGCAATTTTTTTATACTTTTTTTTATAATATATAAATAATTATATATTTTTTTTATATTTATATTTAATTTATTATTTAGAAAAATAATATTTGATTCTATTATAATTCTTAATTTTATTATTTTATTCAATATATATTTTATTTTTTTTTTAAAATTATTACAATAAAAATTTAAAAATATTTTATTTGATAAATAATTTGAAGAATTGATTAAATCTATTATTGATTTAACTTGAATTAAATTAATTTTTTTATTTAAAAATGCTCTTTTAGTAAATTCTCCTCTTTTTGCAATTTTAAGTTTACTATTACTACCTAAAAATAAACATGTATTTATTATTTTATTTATAATAATAGGATTTGAATGACATTGAATTTCTATTATATTTTCTCCAGTATAAGAAAATGGTGAATTATAATATATAAGTATACCATAATCTAAAATTTCTTCTTTATTTTTAAAATAAGTATAATAACTATGTCTTGGTTTTAAATTTTTTACTTTTTTATTACAAAGTTTTTCTAAAATATTAAAAATTTTATTTCCTGAAATTCTAATTATTCCAATGCCTCCTATACCATTTGGAGTAGAAAGTGCTATTATTGAATTTTTAAAATATTTCATATTTTAAAATAAAAAAAAATATTTAAAATTTTATTTTTAATAATTAAAATATTTTTATTTTTAATTTTGCAAATAAAATTTATTTTTTTTATTTTTTTTTTATTTATAAAATTTTTAATATAATATTTAAATATTATTTTAAATTTTTTTTTTATAAAATTATTATTATATATTATAATATTAAATAAATATTTTTTAATATTTTTAAAAATAAATATATTAATTTCAAAATAATTTGATAATATTTTTTTATATTTTTTTTTAAAATTATTTTTTTTAAAATTTATTTTATTTTTTTATTTAATTTTTTTCTAATTTTATTTTTTATTATAATTTTTCCTGATTTACTTAAAATTCTTCTTCTAAAACCATTTTTTCTAATATATTTTATTTTAGAAGGTTGATATGTTCTTTTCAT